>JAQBZS010000570.1 GCA_027622115.1 Planctomycetota bacterium
TTTCAGATTTGGCGGCGTTCGACGTGGAATTCACCGACAACGGCAAACCGCCAAATCTGAAATACGTAAGCCTGACCCCGGAAAGTGACAAACTCGAACTTAGCGCGCCGGATTCTCGAGCACCGAACAGAAGCAGCCGTCCAAGTTATAGCCGCACCGTTTCTTGAACGCGGAATCGAACACGCTGGCCAGAATGCAATGCTTGGACACGGGAAACCAGCAGACCACTTAGCTTGGGACCATTGTCCCGAGCAGTCACGGGACAATGGTCCCGTGCTACTTGCCTTACCAGTCGTGAACGCTGCCATCCGCGCGTCGCACGGTGGGCAAGTAGGCGCGCTGATACGGGAAGCGATTCGCCGCTTCCAAGTCGATGTCGCAACCGAGTCCCGGCGCATCGGTGACCGTGAGATAGCCGTCCACGAAAGTTGGGCCTCCGTGAATCACTTCCGACACTTCCGTCGGATGCTCCACCCACTCCTGAACTCCAAAATTCGGCGTGGCCAGATCGAGATGCACATTCGCCGCGTGAGTGATTGGCGAAATGTCCGGCGGGCCGTGCCATGCAGTCTGGACCTGGAAGCACTCGGACACCGCGGCGATCTTGCGAGCTTCCGTGATCCCGCCGACGTGGGCCAAGTCGCACCGAATGAAATCGATGAGCTGCTCTTGAATCAACGGCAGGCACTCCCACTTGTTGGTGAAGAGTTCGCCCATGCCGATCGGAGTCGTCGAGTGCTGCCGGATGATCCGGAAACTGGCGTGATGTTCCGGACGCAAGGGATCCTCGAGAAAGAATAAGTGGTACGGCTCCAGATCCTTCGCCAGCCGAGCGGCTTGAATGGGAGTCAAGCGTTCGTGGACATCGTGGAACAACTCGATGTCGTCTCCGAGTTCGGATCTCAAATGTTCGAACAGCTTGGGAATAGTCCGCAAATAGGGTGACGGTTCCCATCGCTCTTCGAACGGCAGCGACTCGCCGTGCGGATTGCTGCTTTGACCGGCGCCGTAGGTCCCGACCGTACCGGGAATCTCGGTTTGACACCGCACGACCTTGAATCCGCGTTCGATGAATTTGCGAGCGTTGTCGGTCGTTTCTTCGAACGTCGAGCCGGACGCGTGGGTGTAGCACAGCGCCCCGTGCCGAGTCTTTCCACCGAGAATGGAATACAACGGCATGTTGGCTCGCTTGCCTTTGATGTCCCACAGCGCGGTGTCCACGGCAGCCAATGCCGAATTCAAAACGGGTCCGCCTCGCCAATACGAACCACGAAACAGGTACTGCCAAGTGTCTTCGATTTGGTCCGCATCGCGTCCGATCAGCAGCGGCGCGATGTGTTTATCGAGCGCCTCGGCCACGGCCAATTCGCGACCGTTCAGGGTTCCGTCGCCGACTCCGTAGACACCGCTTTCGGTGGTGATCTTCAGCAACACGAAGTTGCGGCCGGGACAAGTCACCACCGTTTTCACATCGACGATCCGCGTATCCATGAATGTGCCCCCATGTGTACAGCCGATTCACTTTCGATTCCACGTCGCTTGAATCCGCAGCATGAGACTTGGCGACCAAGATTTAGAAGGTTGCGACCCAACGGACGCCGGCCACGTCGACCTGGCTCAACAGTTCCGGCATGCTCCAGTGCTCGACGTTGAACATCAAGTGGCTGCCGCCGGGCAATCCGAAGTTGAAGCCCCAAGTGAAACGCTCGACCGCAAAACGGGGATCCGTCAGGCGGCTGCCCGGTGGCACGCGTTGCGAACGTCTGTTGAGGATGTCCCAGCGAGCGATGAAGGACAGGTCTGGGTTTTCACACAACAGGACTTCAGCTTCTACCGCCCAGCCGCCGACCTCTTCATCAACTCGCGCTCCAGTCAAGACATAATCGGTATTGCGGAGTGCGTATTCGGCTTGGACGCGTAGTAATTTGTCGAGCCGCCAGACTGCATCGACTCCGGCCATTTTGTAGTTGAGCGATCGATCGCCGGCACCCGGACCTTCGGGGTTGTGTCTTCCGCTCATGACGGAGGCCCCAAAGCGTAAGGCGCGGCTTCCCATCGTCACACGTCCGCCAACCGCCGGCTCGGCGTTGTTGTCCAGATATTGGCGGCTGTTGTAGAAGTCGACCCCGCCATTTCCTCCGTGGAGTCCGTTCACGACGTAAAAGTCGGCGGTTGCATTAAGCGAATCCGTGAATTGAAACCCGCCGATGACTCGCACTCCTTCGTCCGAATAGGGCATGGGCAGCACGACTTCGCCAATATCCCCACGGTAAACATTTTGGCCCATATTGAAGATGAGCGGGGGAGTCACGGTGCGGAGGGCACCCGGATGACTTCGTTCGGCGATGGTTCCAAACGGAACGATGAACCGCCCGGCCTCAAGTTCCAATGACGAGTTGGTCCGATCACATGAAGTGCAATCTCTGGACACGAGTTGCATCAGGTCCAATGTCACGGTCGCTTCCGCCAATTCGACGGGCGTCCCGGGTTCACGACCGCGGTGGCAACTGATGCATGCGGAAGCCCGCGCCCGGAGCGGACCGGATGGACGCCACTCGACGCCAATCCACGTCTGAGCCAAGAAACCTCCGTTCTCCAACACGTCGCCGCGATGACCGCCGCGCCATGACGGGGAAATGGTGCCAAACAACGAGAATGCATCGCTCGCCGCACCTGCTGGCGAAGTGCCCGCATCGGGAGCATCCGTCTGACCTGGCGGATTCGAACGTGATGCGAGATACGCGGCGATCGGTTCCACTTCATTGGGTGGAATGTCGGCGCCCGGCTTGTCCGCCATCCTGCGAACGGTGCTTCTCCAACGTCCGAGCGCTTTCGATTGATTCAGCGAACGGGAAGCGTCATGGCACACCGTGCAGCGCGACTCAAACGCGGTCGCGCCTTCGCGCACTTGTGCGGATTCCGATTCGCGATTCTTCATTTCGTCGCTCGCATCGCCCGCGACTCTGCCGGGTTCTTGAGCTGAATCCGATTGCGAAGTCGTGTATTCCAGGATTCGCCGGTCGATCAGGTCGAGCAACTCGGCCGACGATTGCGGATTCAATGCTGGAGATGTCGATTCACGCGGCAAATTCACGCGAGCAAAACCGAAGTCCGATTGTCCCGGATTCGGCAATTTGCCGGGCGGATCGGCGAACGCAGTCACGGCGACGGTCAACAAAAGCGGACAGAGCGTGGATAAAAGAGTACAGCGCATGGCGACATCCCTCGTCAGCGCCGGTCAACGACTCGGATGAGTCGGTTCCGGGCTCGACCGTCCCAATACTTATCGGTCTGAGGATCTTGCCGACTTTGTCGATTATTCCGGCGAATGCAAAAAGGCTGTTCCGGTCGGCAATCGACTCGCCGAAACGGGTTGAGAGTTGCATTCGCAGGCTGGGGTTGCGGCATCGTGTTGGTCGGCAATTCATCTCTACCCCAATTCCCAATTTTGCTACCGTCCGCCGATTCAGGGTCTCTTCTGGAGACGATTGATGCCGTCTCGGCAGCCGTCAAGGTGGAACACAGGCTGAATTTGAGAGCAGAGCACCATGGAAGGTGATAGGAAGAGTCGCATTCGGAAGCGTTTCCGGCGGATCGGATCGGCCGTGAAGCAGTTGGCGATTTCCGCAACCGGACGCTACGTGCGAAGTGTGCTGATGCCCGTCGGTGGCCACCGATTCGTGCTGATTTTGGCTCACATGCGTTCCGGATCGACGTTGTTGTCCCACCTGCTGATGGGGCATCCGCAAGTTTTGGGTGTCGGCGAGCGAAATCTGACTTACTCCGGACCCGACGATCTCGACCGCCTTGCCGCCATACTTCATTGGGAAAGTCGGCAATTCATTCGTCGGTTTCCGTGGATACTCGACCAGATCAACCACGACCGACTTCTACCAGACGGTCAGTTGTTGCATTTGCCGAACGTTAAGACTCTGTTTTTGATCCGGGAGCCATTGGCGAGTGTGTCAAGCATCGTGCGCACTTTTGAACCGCGATACGGGGGATGGACCGTTGAGCGGGCCGCCGAATATTACGAACAGCGACTGTCGATGCTCCGTGATTACTCGGACGTTATGTCGCGAGACGTCGGCGAGCGAACGACAGTATCCGACGTTCAATCGAAACGGTCGGTCGTCGCGGCGCGGGCCTGCTTCACGACCTATGACGAGTTGGTCGATCAACCGCGGCAAGTTTTGCCCAGAATCCAGGCATTCTTGGGGTTGGACGAGCCCATTTCGGAGCACTATCCCTTGCAGTCCTGCACGGGAAAGCGAGGCGATCCCTCTCCCATAATTCGCGCCGGAACCATCGTCCGCAACCGGCCGACACCGATCGAGATTCCGGCTGAAATCCGTCAGCGTTTGGAACGAGCCTATGCGGACTGTCGCACTCGACTGAGCCGCTTTACGAATCCACTCGAACACTCCAAGGCCGCATGACCGTAGCCACGACCATGAAAACACGGATTGATTTCTTCATCGTCGGCGCGGAAAAGTCCGGCACGACATCGCTACACCGATATTTGGGCCAACATCCTCAAGTGTTTACACCGTTTGAAAAGGAATTGGCCTATTTTGACCGTGATCCAAATCCGGCGCTGGACGCGATGATCGACAAATACTACGCCGCCGCGCGCTGCAATCAGGTCATCGGGCTATCACACGTCAATTCACTATTGCTTCCCGGCACGGCGGAACGGATTTACGGCTACAACCCCGCCGCGAAGATCCTCGTCATCCTGCGAAACCCAGTGGAACGGGCCTATTCCGCATACTGGTTCAAATGCATACGCGGGTGGGAATCGCGCGGCTCGGTCGAGCAAGCGATTCAATCCGAGATGGACGGAATATCCATATCGCAGATTACGGAGCCCAGTTTTCGCCGCAGTCATACTTATCTGATACGCGGCCATTACGCCGAGCAGTTACAGCGCTATCTGGATGTCCTTAGTGAGGACCAAGTCAAAGTGTTGCTGAAGGAAGACTTGGAACTCCATCCGAAACAAACAATGGCCGGTGTGTTTCAGTGGTTGGGAGTCGCTCCGGAGGTCGACGGGGTCGCGTTTCGAGAACACTATAACGTGACGTCCCGGCCACGATTCCCGCGATTGACGAGCGGTTTCTTGGCTATTTCAGCGCCCGCTCGCTGGATGTTGCGCGGCGTGAGTTCGGACGGATTCCGGCGCTGGCTCCAGCGGGCCGTCATCCGTCCGTTGGCGATGCGCAGCCGAGTCCCGTTCTCACCTCCTCCAATGGCCACATCCACGCGTCAACTGCTGCATGATTATTTTCGGCCCCATAATCAACGTCTCGAGCAGCTTCTCGGCCGCGATTTGGCGCATTGGAGATAAGAGTTGTTGGTTGAATACAAACGAACGAACAAGGACAGATTCATGTTCGGCAGATTCCTGTCCAGCGGTCCGCTACAACCGCCGCATCCGTCGAG
>JAQBZS010000571.1 GCA_027622115.1 Planctomycetota bacterium
GACAATCAGCGACTTATCGCCTTTGCACTCAAGAAGGCCGGGGCGGAAGTCACGATCGCCGGGAATGGTCAGGAGGCTGTGGAGTTGGTGGCCGCCAGCGCGGCTGGATACGATGTCGTCTTGATGGATATGCAGATGCCCGTGCTCGATGGTTATTCGGCGACTGGGCGGTTGCGCGAGGATGGCTGTGCCATACCGATCATCGCGCTCACGGCACATGCCATGGCCGGTGATCGCCCTCGCTTTCTCTCGGACTTGAGCGCATCGAGAGTCGCTTGCAACTCGTCGATCTCGGCGTCGGACAGGCCCCGATCGCGGATCAGGTGTTGGAATAGCGGCAATGCTTCGCCATCAAACAACCGGTTGATGAAATCTTCCATCGTCTCGCTGATGACCGTCGTGGGGCGAACGGCGGGTGTATAGACATTGTTGCGCCCGTCTCGCCGCTTCGAGAGATAACCCTTCGCTTCGAGTCGCCGCAAGTAAGTTTGCACGGTCCAAAAGTCCAACTCGCGATCGGCCGGCAATGCCTCCAAGACTTGTCGAACGGTCGCCTCGCCAAGATCCCAAACGACCTTGGCCATCTCCAGCTCCGATTTCGGTAACGCTCCGCGTTTTGCCATCTTCGCTGCTGACCGATGGAAACGTCACACTGCAAGTCATTGTGGTCGACACCGGTGGCAATCACACAAAGATTAATCGCCGCATCTTGTAAACACACCTACACGACGGGCTGTTCCGTAATAGGCAACAACACGATCAACAACACGATCAACAACGCGCCATGAGAAACCTCATCTGGCTGGCCTCGTTTCCGAAATCCGGTAATACCTGGACGCGGCTGTTTATCGCGGCCTACTTGTCCGGTGCCGAGCAGTTGGATCTGCACCGTGCAAGTCGGTATTCCCGTTCCGAGAGTCTGCTGGCGCTGTTCGCCGAGATGGCCGGGATACCAGCCACCGACTTGACGGAAGAAGATATCGACGCGCATCGCCTGGCGGTCCAAGAACGCCTCGCGCAAAACATCGGACAATGTGTTGTCAAGACACACAATGCGCGACTGACTCGCGATCATCGACGGTTGATCTTCTCGCGCTACACGCGAGCGGGCATCTATCTCGTTCGCAAGCAAGTGGCGACCGTGATCGAGAATCACGGAGACGCCATGCGCATTGCCGGATACGAGATTCCGAACTTGGGTTCAACGACGGGCTCTGATCGCGGAGCCCACACGGAAGAAGGAAACTCGATGTCGTAGAGCGCGCCGGCAGGAGACCACCGTGCATCGCGGCGACTCGCTGGGCTGAGTTCGAAGTACTGAAAGGCAAACCTGTTGAAAGGCGACAGCGACAAACTGTTCATTCCAGCGTCGTGGAAGAAGGCCGTTGCGTCAGTCTTCAGCGATCAGCTTGCGGATCTGCGGAAGCAACTTCGTATAGAGGTTGTCCGTCGGCGATTTCCCCGTGCTGTCGGCGCGCAGAATGAAATGCTTGTCGATCAACTGAAAACCGGGAATCAGATCACGGCTTGCCTTGGTCGCCATGCTCGGCGTGGCAACGAGAACGACTTCATTTCTCGACCTTCGCATCTGGAAATGCTCGGCCCACGCGGCCGCCTCCTCTTGAGTCGGTGCTTGCATCGCCTGGTTGAACAACAACAACTGAACGCGAACCACTCGATGGTCGTCGAGACGAATGTTTCCATACTGTGTCGCGTAGGCCTCGATCGATTCAAGGTCCAGTTGGGGCTCGATGCCTTCGAATGCACCGAGTTCATGACCGCCAGAGAACGCGACGCATGCCTGGCAGGGAACCCCGATCGGTTCGATCAGGATCACTTTCCCTTTGAAGTCGGACAACCGCGTGACATTTCCCTCTTGGTCCGCCAACTCGAGATTCGGGTAGGTTCGGTTCTTCTCGGGCGGCCACGTGGGCGGCTTGCCACTCCATGTCAGAGCCGCATCGCGTCCTCGGTAAACCGCTGTTACGAACTGACTGCCGTGGTGTGTGCCTAAATAACCCGTCGAGCCGATCAAGACGACCGCGAGGAATGCGGCCGTCAAGAGATTGGGCTTCATAATACGCACCAACACCGCAACGGATAGGTTGGCAGCGACGATGAAGACGGGATCTTCGAACATGAATCTTGGCTCGACCGTGGAGCGGAACCGGAAACGATCTAATCACAGGCTACGCAAGTGTAGGTTGTGTTTTCCCACGGGCTTGGCGTCATGCGGCGCGGCGGCACAGATTATGCGGGTTGTAACGCAACGCCACGTGTTTCCTGGATGCGGCGCAGCCGCGTCTCGAAGATGTTCGGGTCTCGGACCAAGTGTTTCGCTTCCTCGCGGCCGATCAATCCGAACGCAAACAGGCTCGCCAACGACTGCTCCAGTAAGAGCATTCCGTCCGCATTGCCGGTCTGCATCATTGAATAGATCTGAGTCAAGTCACCCGTGCGAATCAGGTTTTGGATCGCTGGCGTAACAAACATAATCTCAACGGCAGGCGCTCGCCCGATGCCGTTGAGCCGGTGTACCAGTCTCTGCGCGACCACGGCCCGCAACACACGCGACAGCTGATTGCGGACGGCATCCTGTTCTTCGGCGGGAAAGACGCTGATCATACGGCTGATCGACCCAACGACATCACCGGTGTGAAGTGTCGAGAGCACCAGATGACCGGTTTCCGCGGCAATAATTGCGGCCCGCATCGTATCGCGATCCCGCATCTCGCCGACCAGAATCACATCCGGGTCTTCCCGCAAGGCCGCGCGAACCGCATCGGCGAATGTACAGACGTCGCAATGCAGTTCCCGCTGGTGAACAAGACTCATTTTGTTGGCATGGATGTATTCCACAGGGTCTTCGATCGTGATGATGTGGTTGCATCGGGTTTCGTTGATCTGGTTGATGATCGTGGCCAGAGTCGTCGACTTGCCACTTCCCGTCGGCCCGGTTACCAGGACGAGTCCGTGTATAAAGTCGGCGAGTTTACTCATCTGTGGCGGCAACGTTAGTTCGTCAAAGGACTTGAACTCTTCGTCGAGCCGTCGCAGGCACATTGCCATCGTCCCGCGCTGCCGATAGACGTTCACGCGAAATCGTGTACCGCTGTCCGAAAAGAAGGCAAAGTCAATCGTATGTGACACTTCGAATACATGTTTCTGGTTGTCGGTCATCATCGACATGGCAATCTGCTCGATCGCGAACGGGCTGAGCGGCTCGTCAGAGACGGGCTTGATCTCGTTTCGAATTCGCATATACGGCAGACACGCACTGGTCAAGTGAATGTCCGAGGCTTGCAATTCAACGCATAAATTCAGAAGGTCGCGGAACTTTTTTTGCGGAACGTCCATCGAAGACCACCGTGTTACCGAGTGTGTGGAAAGGGACATGTCAAGTGCATTCGACGTCTGCTGGTCGACAACGCTTAGCAATCATAGGTTGCGGCGAACGCGACGCGGTTGCGAGGCAAGTACATTTCGCGACGGATTGGATCGAATGAGACGATTCCGCGGACAATGGCCGACGACGAAACGTGTGCTAGAGTTGGGCATCCCGCCACCGTTGATCTCACCTTGCGGTCTCTGCCGCACCACGCAGGAAGAATGAGCGATGACCCGTTTCCTCCGGTTCTCGACAGGCCTCTGGTTCGCCACGGCAATCTTCATTAGTGCCTTTTTGGTGTTCCAGGTGCAGCCGATCATCAGCAAGGCGATCCTGCCTTGGTTCGGAGGCAGTCCGGCCGTGTGGACGACATGCATGCTGTTCTTCCAATTGCTGCTGTTTGCCGGCTATAGCTACGCACATGTCCTGACACGGTTCGCGAGCCAACGTTGGCAAGGCGTGGTCCACTTCACGTTGCTCCTGTTCGCGTTGTTCGTGTTGCCCATGATGCCCAGCGCCGACTGGAAACCGCACGGCGGAGAAGATCCGACGCCAGCCATTCTTTTGATTCTTCTCGCCAACGTCGGCCTGCCCTACTTTTTGCTTTCGTCGACCGGTCCGCTATTGCAAGCTTGGTTTGCAAACCGAGTTCCCGATCGCTCGCCCTATCGACTGTACGCCCTATCCAACGTCGGCTCGTTAGCGGCTTTGATCAGCTATCCCTTCGTTGTCGAGCCCGCGCTGTCGACATCGTCCCAGGGGCAGGTGTGGTCGTTAATGTTCTGCCTGTTCGCAACGGTGTGCGGATATTTGGCAGCCACTCAGTTCGGGACCGTAACAAACTCAAATGGCTCAAGGGACAATGACGCGCCCCTAGATTCCGTGCAACAGCCCGCGCGGACACAGTACCTCGTTTGGCTTGCTCTGCCCGCATTCGCCTCGATGACCCTGCTGGCAACGACAAATCACGTGTGCCAGGACATTGCGGTGATCCCGTTTTTATGGATCGTCCCGCTGAGCCTCTATCTGCTCACGTTCATCATCTGCTTCGACCGTGAAGCATGGTACTCGCGCCGCTGGTGCGCGGGACTTGGTGTGCTGAGCCTGTTGGTGATTCACGGAGCTGCGTTCGGAGGAATCATCTGGAGCATGCCAATCGAGCTGCTCGTGTACTTCACCACGATGTTCCTGACGTGCATGGTCTGTCATGGCGAACTCGCGCGTAACAAGCCCGCCACACGGTACCTGACGGCCTTTTACCTGATGTCATCAGCGGGCGGAGCAATCGGTGGCCTGACGATTGGGCTGGCGTGCCCTTGGGTCTTTTCGACGTACTTGGAAATGCAAATCTGCATGTTGGCCGCCGCCGTCATCATGTCCGGCGTCTTCCTCTTCGATGCTCAGGCGACATGGTTGGGCAACTCGCCCATTCGTCGCGCCATCGGCGTTCTGGGGTACGCTTTCGTGTTCGTTGTCGTGGCATTCATCGAATTCGGCGGCGGGAACGATGCGATCGTCAAATCAATGCGGAACTTCTACGGCGTCCTCCAGATCTCCGAGTCGCCCTGGGGCACGAGTCTGATCCACGGACGGATTCTTCACGGCTTTCAATTTCGACACCCCAGGCTTCAGAAGTTGCCAACAACTTACTACGGCGAGGAAAGTGGTGTCGGTCTGGCTCTGAGGCATTTGCGGGACGGGCAGACGAAGCGAGTCGGGGCAGTCGGGTTGGGCGTCGGGACCATCGCAGCATACAGTAAACCGGGGGACTACTTTCGTTTCTACGAGATCAATCCCACCGTGCTGCAGCTCGCCCACGACCAGTTCTCGTTTCTCAAAAACTCTCAGGCCGAAACGGAAGTCATCTTGGGCGACGCCCGGATCTCGATGGAGCGTGAAACTTCACAACGACTAGACGTCCTCGTTCTCGATGCCTTCAGCGGCGATTCGATCCCGACTCATCTGCTGACGAAAGAAGCGTTTGACGTGTACTTGCGGCACTTGAACGCCGATGGCGTGATCGCCGTCCACATCAGCAACAAGCACGTGGACCTC
>JAQBZS010000572.1 GCA_027622115.1 Planctomycetota bacterium
GACCCCAGCCCTCGATTGCACGCAACCTGAACGCCAAGAGTTGCAGATCACCACTCGAACGTAGCACCTTCCGGAGTGGTGCTTCGATCGGCTCCCGGACTGGTGCTACCGACTTCGCAGCACCGATGCCAACCATCAGCGGGGAGGCACGGCTTGGTCGAGCAGAGATGAATTGCTCGTTTCACTTTTTAAATCTACAACCCTCTCCGGCCTCAGTTTTTGCGGGGTTTAGCGAGGCATCCAAAGGGTCAGACCCCTTTTTCAGATCGCTTCGAATCTAAAGTCTGTCGACGGAGAATGGAGGACACGGAGGTTCGTGATGGCAGACCACGCACGACCAAGCTATTTCACGCCCGTGACCTTGAGCATTTTCCAATACGCGTCGGTCGGCGTGGTGTTGCCCGCTTCCGCGGGTTGTTGAGTCACACTCAGCCACAGCGACGTTCCCGCGAACTTGGACAGGTCGAAGCGTTGCTGACGCCAACCCGATGGGGCGGAGGTGTCGTCGATCGTGGTGACGCCGAGTTCTTCGCCCGCCGCGTGAATTGCCAACGTCCACCGCTGCCCGGCCGCATGTCCGACTCGCACGTCCAACGCCGCGTTTCCTGCTTTCGGGACATCGATGCGGCGCATGAAACGCACCGGATGCCCCTGCAACACGCGAGTTTGCAAGACGTCCTTTTCGCCTCGGAAATCGCCGAGGATTTCCGCACCGTCGAATTGGCCGGACACCGTTTGACGAGTCGCAAGCGTCCAATCGCCGAGCACGCGAGTCGTGCTGATTCGCGAAGCGGTGGCGGATTCCGTCCAGGATTCGATCGTGGCGTTCGTGGCATCAAGTGCGACCGGAATCACGCCGTTCGAAGTCGTCCGAGTCAGCCGCACGAGTTGTCGTTCCGGCTTGTTCCACTCGGTGCCGAAGAATGTCCAAATTGTTTTGTTCGTCACCGCTAGCGGGCCGACGAACAGGCTGTGCTTGGGATTCGCAAGTTCCGTCAGCGGCAGCACGGACTTGGCTCGACCGGTGGCAATATCGACCCACACCAGCGACGCCGTTGAGCCTTTCGATCCGTTGAGAACGTGTCGGGCGTAAACAAATCCGCCTTCCCCGCCGCATGCCGCCGCATGCAACCGTTCCGCTTCGGGCACGTCCACCGTCCAAATTCGTTTTCCGTCCTTGGTGGCGAATGCCGCGAATCCCGCATCGGTCTCGACGATGATGCGTTGGTCGGCCAGCCCGATCAGTCGGCGAACGTCGAACAGCGGTTGCGTCCATCGCGTACGCCCGGTCGTCGCGTCCACGGAACTCAGCGTTCTGGCACCGAGCTGCACCACGAACAGCGAATCGCCTTGGGCCATGATTGGCGAGTGATCCCGATGCAGCCATGCTGGGTCCATCTCCTTGGGCAGCCAGGTCTGTTGATTCAGCCAGCGCGGTGAGCCGTCTTCGTCCAGCGCGACCAGCATCGAATCGAAGCCGCAGATCAGCGATCCGTTGTGGACGTGGACTCGAATGCTGGGCTTCATGCTCCACTTGTCGTGTTGCCGCATGAACGGTCGCACGTTGATGATGTCGCCTGTCGCCGGATCGAATGTCGCGAGATCAAACCGCACAACACTGTTACCGAGCGACTTCGCCACCAAGGTCATCAGTCGACCGCCGAGTAACACGGGATCCGACGCCACGTATCCGTCTGCTTTCTTGGACCAGATCACCTTGTTGCTGTTGCGATCGAGACACACCAGTTCGGGACCAGCAGCCGTCAGCCAGCGGACGTAAATGCGGTTGCCGGCGATCAAGGGGCTCATCGGCAGCAACGTCCAATCGTGAGCCGTGCCAGGTTGGGCCATCGTCCAAGCTTGCCGTTTCTTGCCGTCGTTCAGGCCGAACGCGACGACTTGAAACCGATTGCTAACAAACAACAACTCGTGATCCGCCACGACCGACATTTGCCGAGCCGCCCAGTCTGTCGCTTGATAACCCGATTGACCGGGGCTCTTGCCCATGTTGCCGGCAAACGTGTCGGTGAGTTCCACCTTGTACGACGCCAATCGCGGGGCGAGCGTCGTGCCGGGTCGACTGGTGTCTGTCGCGTTCAAGCCCAAGTCTGTTCGCGTGTTGGTAATCTCGCTGACGAGCGACATGAAATCGCGTCCCGTCAACGACGTCGCACCGATCGCCACGGCTTCCTGTGGTGCGGGCAGCGGAGAATCCTCGGTGCCGAGCGTGGCGTCACGGCGACCCGCCAAAGCTCGCGACAACCGCATGCGATGTTGGAGTGCTTGTCGAACCGCCGGCGAGGACTCGGGCAAGGCCCGCTGGAACTCGCGTGCCGCCACGTCGAACTGACCCAGCGAAAGTGCTCGATCACCCAACCATTCGTGACCCACCGCCGCTGCCTGCGTGCCGTAATACTGCAAGGTCGATGTCCGCACGGCGTCGGCGTCTCCGAGTTCGATCAACTGTCGCACTCGCAACATGCCGCGCGGGCCGAGTTCATCCCGCATCACGTCGCGCAGGCCGCGGTAATCCTTGACCGCGAGTTCGATCGCCACCGGCAGCGAGATCAATAAACTGGACTCTTTCCAATCCGGCAACAATCCGAGCAACACGTCTTCATCGGCCATGAATTCCGCACCCTGCTCGGAAGCCGTGGCGATGATCTGGCACGCATCCTTCCACGCCTCGCTTTGCAGCGCGGATTCGAACTCGGAAATCAGGTTGTAGGCTTCCTTGCTCATGTCCCACACCAGCGGTTGTTGCCAGCGATCCATAATCGGTTGCGCGTTCGGTGCCTCTTTGCCGGGCTCGGCGTTACGTTGCCGATTCAGGCGAGCGATGGCTTCCGTCCATTCCACCGACTGCCGCTGATGGGCCGGAATGGTGGACCAATTTTGATCCGGGTGGCTCGATCGTCGCCAAAAGCGGACGCGCTCGGTTGTGCGTGCGGCTTGCGGCCAGTCTTCTCGATACACACTTGCCAGCAATGTCCGATGCAATCGCGGTTGTTCGATGATCGGCAGCTTTACCGTGGTCCAAATCGGGGCGGTGATCATCGCCCGCGTCGTGAAGTCAAACGCGTCCGATTGTGCGTCGCGTTCGAGTCGTTCGCCAAGCGTGCGGTAATTCTCGACGAACACCGTACCCAACTGGTCCCACCCGTCGCTGAAGACGGCGAAGTCATCGATGGTGCGTCGAATCTGTTCCGCGTCGAGCGGCAGCTTAATGCTCTCGGCCAAGAGGTGTTCGGCGAGTGTCACGCACAACTGCCGCGGAGCGTGCGATTCCAGCGCGCGAATCGCACAGGCTCGAGTCCATTCTTCCAGCGATACGTGCGGCGGTTGGGACTGCACGGTTTGGTGGAGCCAATCGCCGAGGTCCGATTGTTCGCCAAACACCATTGGCGGAACCAACTCTCGCGTTTCTCGACGCGCCAATTCCGTGATGCCGGCGAGGTCTCGGACTTGGAATTGGTCGAGTTTCAGCTTGCGGCGCTTGGTTCCCGGCAAGGCATAGAGCCCGATGGTTGTCGGCCGCAAGAACACGTCGCGAATCGGGGACGCCAACACGCGACTCCAATGCATGCCGTCGCCGCTCATCCAAAGTTTAAGACCGCCCAGGCCGATGCTGACTCGAATCCACGTACCGGATTCCACAGCCGTGATGCGATAGGTCGTGGGGTTGTAGGTCACGGCCGTTGTGGCGGCGTTTAACGGCAAATGACCGACGATCGTCAGACCGGTCGTTTGTTCGTCGTAAAACGCGATCCGCTCGATTGGCTGTCCGAATTCATCACCGAGAAAGAAGCCGGTCCCGGCGTCCGCGCGGTCGATTCGAAAACACAGTTCGCTCAACGAGGATTGCGGGCTGCGATCGGCATTGATGAACGTGGCGACGCGGATTTCTTGTGGTGCAATTTCGGTCGCGAGTTCAATCGCTCCGGACGGGTGACCGATCAATTCGTTCGTTTCGCCAAACGCGACCTTCCACTCGGGCGGCAAATCCGGCTGCGGCTTCTTTTCCTTCGCTTCGTCCGCTGGAACATCGGGATCCGTTTTCACTGGGTCGATCTTCCGCGCGGCTCGAACGATCTCCGCCGTGACTTTTTGCGGCTTGGCCATCGGATCGATTTGTGCGGTGACCCATTCCAAATCCGCCGGGCGATTTTCGTTGCGGGCGATGCGATTCTCCGCCACGCGAGCTTCGTACGGAGCCGGAGTCGAGCGGTACATCCGGAATTCGCTCAAGTACGTCGAGCCGTCGAAGACAACTTGCGTCGGCACATCGGCCAACGGAGTCGCCAACAGCACGACATCTCCGCGAGTGACGAGCAAATGCCGGCCTTGATGTCGAATCTCGATCACGCCGAGTGTTGTGCGTTGGTGCCGAGCCTCATCGGACGACGCCATCGACCATCGCGTGGGAACGGCTTCGTCGTCCAGTCGATGGATTCGATACGCCATCCAAGTTTGCAGCGTGGGCATGTAGTGCAGCGTCGCACCGGTTCGACCGCTCCAAAAGTGAATCCGGAAATCGGACGGCTGATACATGCCCAGCCGCAATACGGCATCTTTTGGCCAGGGTGCTCGCAACTGAGCCACGCCGGTGAAGCGACTGAAGACGGTCTTGCCGTGATTGCGGGGCTCAACGCGATACGCCCAACCGGGCATCGGGGCCAACCATTCGCGGACGGCATTCGGATCAAGCCCGTCGAAGTTTTGCGCGGCAAACCCGACTTCTTCGAACAACCGCGGTTTCAGCGTCTCGTCAAGCGTCGCCGTCCACGGTGGTTTCGAGGCATGTTGAACGATAGCCGGAATCTCGGGAACCGCCACGAGTTTCGGCTCGGGTTCCTGAATGCCGGGCGTCTTCGCGTTCGCCGGTTCCTTCGATCGAGGCTCGCCGACCGGTGCCACTGTCGCGACAGTCTGTGATTCGTCCGACGTCTTACCGAGAACGCCGCCCAACGCGTCACGCGCTATTGCTTCCGGGTTTCCGACTTGAACGAGCGGCGCGGGCGTATCGGACCCGGTCATGAGCAAATACGCCGACCCCATGCCGACCAAAAAACACACTGACGCCAGCGACGCAATTCTCGCCTGCACGTTTCGCGGATGGGCGGTTGCCGTCGACTGTTGTCGTGCGAGGTACACGTGCAATGGAATGCGCACCGTGGCGAGTTGCTTGGCCAGTCGTTCATCGACCTCGGCCCGAGCCAACAGCGCGTCTTGCACCGGGACGGAATCGTTGACTCGGCCGCTGACTTGTTTGAGTTCCGCGTCCGTCAACTCGCGACCGGGCCGTTCATTCAGCAGCTTGAGCAGTCTGCCGTCGCTGAGTTGATCACTCATGAAATCCCATCCGGCTTGAGTCGTGGCACAGGCTGCCTAAGGGGCGATGCTGAAATTAAACCGGCATTTGATGTAGTAGCTGGATTCG
>JAQBZS010000573.1 GCA_027622115.1 Planctomycetota bacterium
TGGCAGAGCCAGTGGCACACATTATCACCAACGATTGCCAGTGCCACCCCGCCGACGTGGCTTCTCGATTTGGTGAATTCGTCATTGAATCGGGTTACCCAAAAACGCTGAAACTCATCGATCGAGATTGACCAATGGTACTGTGAATTCCATTTGAACTGTTTCGACCGGGCCATGTTCATTCATGTTCAGTCGACCTCCCGGCACAGGTTGCGAATCTGATCGGCCAGCGACAGCAGGTCAACCGAGAATGGCGTGATTGCGCAAACGTTCCGCCGGCGAGCTCCAGCATCACGGTGCGTTGGTCTTGGTGTCCTTATCCGGATTCGATTCGCATTTACGGGTCAGAGAGTCATGAACGTATCTCGCGGCGATGTTGACTCGACAGCAAAAACGATTCGCTCCGCACAATTGACGTCGGCGAGTTGTTGGCGGGAGTCCGCTTGGAGAACGTAAAATTGGAGATCGAGAAGTCGGTGTCGGAGCGAAGCAGAAGGACGTAACCGCCGTGCTGCGGAAACTCTTGTTTCGCCGTCATCAGTTTTTTCGTCGTCAATCATTCGCTTCCCTAGATGGAACCGGCCCCAACCGGCTGTTGAGAAAAAACGTCATGCGACAGAGTCTCCTTGCGTTCGTCATCCTGTTTCCGTGTGCGCTGCAAGCGGATGACGCCTTTCAAATACAGGTTGTGCCATTCATGAAGGAATACTGCGTCCAATGCCACAACCGGAAAACTTCGGAAGGCGAATTGGATCTGACGCGGTATACGTCGTCGGAAATGCTCGGCGAACACTTTCGGCAGTGGGAACACGTCGTCACGTTTCTCAAAAAAGAGGAAATGCCGCCCGCCGACGCCAAGCAACCGTCCGCCAAACTTCGCGCCGACATGCTGAAGACGATCGAAGATCTGTTACAGACGGAAGGGCGGAAACTGGCGGGCGATCCGGGAATCGTGCTGCCGCGGCGACTGACCAATGCCGAATACAATTACACGATTCGCGACTTGACCGGCGTCGATATTCAACCCGCGAATTCGTTCCCGGTCGATCCCGCGTCCGGCGAGGGCTTCAACAACACCGGCGAAGCGTTGACGATGTCGCCCAGCCTGTTCAAGAAGTACTACGCCGCCGCCGAGCACGTGGCGGACCATGTGCTGGTGCAGCCGTCGGGCTGGCAATTCGCTCCGTATTCCGTTGTCACGTACGCCGACCAAAAGAAGTTCTACGAAGGGGCCATCATTCGCTTCTATGAACAACACAATGTGGACTTCGAAAAGTACCTGACGGCGGCCTGGACGTATCAGCATCGATCCGGGGATTCTCGGACTCGGACGATCGAACTCTGGGCCACCCAGCACGGCTTGAGCCCGAAATACTTGGCACGGCTTTGGAACACGCTGCAAGCCGACTCGGACGATCAGTTCTACTTGGGTTGGTTGCGTCAACGATGGAACGCGCTGCCCGCGAAGGATACCGCAAACGACATCCGAGCGCTGGCCAGCGAGATTCGCCGCATCAGTCGCATGTTGTGTTTGCCGGAGACGGCAGCCATCGTGTCCAACGCGGGCAATCCACCGATCGTTCACACCGAGCGTCGCAAGAAGACCGCCGGCGAGCGCGACACGTTCAACGAGTCATTGCTCCGAGACTCGCAGCAAATCCACGTCGAATTGCGGGGTCTGGATCAGCGGCCTTCGGTCAGCTTGTTCATTCACGTCGCTGCACCCAACGGCGGCAACGGTTTCGTCACTCTGAGCGAATTGAATTTCAGCACGCAACCAAGCGGTTCATACAAATCCAACGACAAGAAGCGCAACACGCCATTTGAAGAGGTGCTGAAACTGCATGCTGCGGATCAACTCCAGCGACTGAACTTCGGCAAGCATCCGCTCGGAGCGGACGTTGCAGCGGATAGTCTGGTCCTCGCGTCACCGAGCTTCCTTGAAATCAAGCTGCCGTCCAAGGCGTTTGGAAAAGAGAAGCGAATATTCTTCCATGCGAAAGCTTCGCTCGATCGCAAGCACGGCAAACAAGGTTTGGTCCAAGTGACGTTGTTCGATCATCAACCCAGTCCGGTCGAACTTGCGAAACGGGTGGCCAATGCCGCCAATCCGTCCGACATCATGCCGCTGGTGGATCCCGAACATCCGATTGCCAACAAGTTGCGCAAGTCGTGTCGCGAGTTTTGCGCGTTGTTTCCGAACCGGTTTCTGTACGTCGATGACACGCGCGGATTATCCGCCGGCTTCCATTTGATCGAAGGCTTCTTCCGCGACGATCAGCCGCTGTGCAAACTGGTTCTCGACGACAAGCAGAATCAGGAATTGAATCGTCTGTGGGGCGAACTGTATTTCGGCACCGGCATCGCGGAAAAACTGCTGCGGGGTTTCGTATTCTTCGAACGTTCCGAGCGAAACTTCATGAAGCATCGCGACTTCGATGCCATCAAGGAAGAAGATCCCAAGCTGGTCGAAGACGAAACGCTCTCGCGCTTTCGAGACATCTATCTCGCTCGGTCCAACGTGAAGGTCACCGGTAAGGAACTCGAAAGCCATCCCATTTACGTGTTCTTCGAGACGATCCGCACCGGCCTCAAAAAGCAGGCCGCCAATTCGAAGCGGGCCGCGCCGATTTACTTGCGACAGTTGGAAGAGTTCGCGCGGCGAGCGTATCGGCGGCCACTGACCGACCGAGAATTGACTGAGCTTCGCACGTTCTTCGACGAGACACGTCAGCAGCCGGAGTTCGGCGTAGAACAGGCCGTACGTGCTTCGATCGTTCGTGTGCTGGTGTCACCGCACTTTTGCTATCGCATGGACCCGCTCCCGACCGGCGATTCCGTCAAGCCGCTGCCCGACAACTCGCTGGCATCGCGGCTGAGTTACTTCCTGTGGTCGTCGATGCCGGATGCCGAACTCTTGGCCTTGGCGAATGCCGGAAAACTTCAAGACGTCGAGACGCTGACCAAACAGACGCGACGAATGTTGCAAGATCCGAAGGTCAGCGAATTCGCTCTGGAGTTCTTCGGTCAGTGGTTGGGTTACCGCGATTTCTTGCAGCAAGAGTCCGTCAATCGCCAACTCTTTCCCGATTTTGACGACGCCTTGAAGCAGGCGATGTTCGACGAACCAACGCGAGTGATCACGCACTTGATCCAGCAGGATTTGCCCGTCACCGATTTGTTGAGCAGCGATGCGACGCTCGTCAACCGGCGACTGGCCAAGCACTACGGCGTGCCGTTCAACGGGCCACCCGGAAAGTCTCAAGCCGACGAATGGGCTCGCATCGGCGGCATGCGTCAGCGAGGTCGCGGCGGGTTGCTGGGCATGGCGGTGTTCCTCACGAAGTACTCGCAGCCGGAACGCACGAGTCCGGTCAAACGCGGCTTTTGGGTGTTTCACAAGGTGCTGGGTCAACACATCCCGGCACCACCCGCGGATGTCGCGGTGCTGCCCGCCAAGGAAACCGACACCAACGGCATGACGATTCGCCAGCTTCTCAAACTGCATACCGACAACGCCAAGTGTGCTCGCTGCCACCAGCGGTTTGACCCGATCGGTCTGTCGATGGAAGGCTTTGATCCGATCGGACGCAGCCGCGCGAAGGATCTCGCGGGACGTGCCGTCGACAATCTCGTGCATCTGCCGACGGGGTCGGATGCCCACGGTGTGCCGGAATTCTCGGAATACTTGGCGACTCAACGCCGCGACGAATTCATCAACACCTTGTGCCGCAGATTCTTGGGGTACGCTTTGGGGAGGTCTCTGTTGGTGTCCGACCAATCGCTGTTGGAACGGATGCAGACACAACTGAAGCAAAATGACTATTGTTTTAGTGCGCTGTTTGAGACCGTGGTCTTGAGTCCGCAATTCCGCAATCAACGTTGCCGCGATTTCTCGACGGCTCAATTCCGTGCCAAGTGATTCCACCGCCTTATTGGAAATGAACATGAACGCTCAGAATCTTTCGCGTCGCGTAATGCTTCAGGGTCTTGGATGCTCGGTCGCGATGCCGTGGTTGGAGTCCGCGCAGGTGTGGGGCGGTGAATCGACGGTCACAAAGACGAAGTCGCCGCAGCGCTTCGCGTGCATGTTTATCGGCGACGGCATCTCGCCACCGCACTGGTGGTCGAAGGGGGATGGAGCCGCGATGGAACTCGGTGACAGCTTGCAGTCACTCGCGCCGTTCAAGGAAAAACTCAACGTCATCAACGGTCTGTTCAACCAACACGGTTCGGGCGGCCACGCGAAATGCACGGGCAACATCCTCTCGGGAGCCGATCTGAAACGCGGTCGCGAAATTCTCGGCGGAGTCAGCATGGACCAGAAGCTGGCGCGGCACTTCGCGGACGAGACGTTCGTTCCGAGTCTCGTGCTGGGTTGCGAACAACCGGTCAGCGGCTTTCACGAGAGCCAGTACTCGATGGTCTACGCGTCGCACATTTCTTGGCGCAACCCGAGTTCACCAATTCCGATCGAACTCTACCCTTCGCTGGCGTTCGACAGTCTGTTTGGCACAAAGGCCAGCAAGTTGCAGGCCAGCATCCTGGACCATGTGCTGGAACAAGCGAACGACCTCAAGCGGCAGGTCAGCAACTCGGATCGTGTCAAAATCGATGAATACCTGACGTCGGTTCGCGAGACCGAACGGCGGTTGGAGAAGCTCGAAAAACAACAGGACAAATCACCCGCGACCCCCAACTTACAGCGGCCCGACGCGGGTCAACCGCAGGACTTCCGCGAATACGCTCGATTGATGTCCGACATGATTGCGTTGGCATTCCAAACGGATCGTTCCCGCATCGCCACGCTGTTAATGTCACGCGACCTGTCCGGTCAGGTCTATCCATTTCTCGACATTCGCGACGACCATCACAGTTATTCGCACTCAAACACGGGCCGAGAATACCAGTCGATCGTGAAGTGCCACGTCGAACAATACGCGTACCTGATTCGGCGACTGTCGGAGATGCAGGAAGGCGATGCGACGGTGCTCGACAATTCCTGCCTGATGTTCGTCTCCGAACACTGGAACGCCCACAACGGCCGACGAGTCCCATGCATTTTGGCGGGCGGCCTCGGCGGCGCGCTCAAGACCGGTCGCTCGCTCGATTACCTTCAAGCCGGCAACGAAAACCGCAAGCTGTGCAGTCTGTACCTGTCGATCATGGACCGCATGGGTCTGGAGTTGCCCGAATTCGGCGACGCAACCGAACGGTTGTCCGGCGTGTGAGGCAAGATCGACGGATTTCCTGTTTATTCCGACGCATCAGCACGGCGGAAGAGACGGCCTAGCGGTTCAATCATGCATTAGCTTCCGAAGATTTGCAGATTAGGTCGATTATGTCGGCGCCGGGCCAGACTGCGGGAATTACGGCCACTACGCCTCCAGCGGCCTCGCTTGTGATCCTGCCCCAATTCCGAGAACTCTACCGATG
>JAQBZS010000574.1 GCA_027622115.1 Planctomycetota bacterium
GCGAACATTGAACTTTGAACCACCCGCCCCCCTTCCGCAATCAAAAATCAAAAATCCCATTCAGTCTTTGAAGACGAACTCGGGGGTGTTGAGCAAGGCCCATATCAGATCTTCGACGATTTGCCGACGATTCATCCCGTCTTTATCAAAGAGGTTGCGACAAATCGCGCGTTCTTCATCATCGGGATATCGAGAATAGATCAAAAGATAGATTTCCTCAATCACGCCGTCGATGGGCTTGGCCGAAGCCGCCAGTTTTGCCGCTTTTCCCGTGTCACTCGTCACTTTCAGGTACAGGTTCTTCGAATTCATTAAATGTAGCGCCTGCACGATGCTGGTATCGGTCGTCCGTTCGCAGGGCGGATCCTGATTCGGGTCCGGGCGACCGAACGCGTCCAGGAACTCGGACTCAATGCGGTGAGTCCAGATTTGCTTGGCCATCGAACCCGGCGGCATGGCCGAATACGTTTGCTCGATCCCCGTAATCTGCACGACCGTATCCAGCAATACTTCCGCTCTCAGACGCTGCCGGTAATGCCGCGAGTAGTTGCGAGTGTCCACCAGATTTCGATCGCTGGGCAGCGAACTGAGTCCGTACGCATAGGACGTCGTGATGCGGCGGATCAGCTTCTTGATGTCGAAGCCTTGATCACGAAAGTCCTCGCCGAGCGCCACGAGCAGCGGTTCGTTGGACGGCGGATTTGTGCCACGCAAATCATCGACAGGCTCCACGATGCCGCGGCCCATGATGTCCGCCCAGACTCGATTCGCCATCACCTGAGCAAAGAACGGGTTGTCCTTCGATGTGATCCAAGCCGCCAAAGCCTCGCGCGGATCCTCGCCGATTTCAGGAGCGATGCCGAACAGCGGTCGCGGCGGCAGGACTTCACCGGTCAACGGATGCGTGACGCTGCCGCTCTTGCCGGGAAAGAACATCTCGGCGGAACCGGAGATCGGTGGCGACAGCCCCGTGCCTTTGCGACCGATTTGAGCGAAATACGCGGCGAAGCTGTAGAAGTCGTCCTGACCCCAAACCTCGAACGGATGGTGATGGCAGCGGGCACATTCCAGCCGGATGCCGAGAAACAGTTGGCTGACCATCGTGGTCAACTCCGGAGGCGACCGGCGATCTCGAAACAACGTCACGGCACCGTTGCGGAACGAATCTCCCTTGGCCGTCAACAATTCGCGGACGAATTCGTCGTACGGCACGTTGCGGCGAAACTTGTCTCGGATCCAGGCGTCGTAATTCAAAACGTTCTTGATGCCGACGCGGTATGCATTGGGCCGCAGCAAGTCGACCCACTTGTTGGCCCAGTGATCGCCGAAGTCCGGAAGTTCCAGCAAGTGGTCGATGAGTTTGACTCGCTTGTCCGGCGATTTGTCGGCCAAGAACGCTTTCGTCTCGTCGATCGTCGGAGCACGCCCCACGACGTCGATGAACGCTCGGCGTAGGAACTTGTGATCGGGGGCGGACTTGGACGGAGTGATGCCCAATCGTTGGAGTTTGTTCCACACGTGTCCGTCGATGAAGTTGTATCGCGGCAGCTTGGCGTACACGTCGGGCGGCACCGACCCCGACATCGGGACGGCGATATTGCACACGGCAATCATCCCGGAAAAACGGGCCATGATCGCGGCCTCGCCCGTGATTTGACCGGCGGTGGCCAGTCCGTGGTCATTCACGCCAGCAATTGGGCTTTCGTTGGACTGGAAGGCCGCGAGATGCGTGACGTCGCGAGTCGACTGATCTGCGTAGTGCGCGGTGACGCCAATCTGTTGTTCCTCGCCGCGTTTCATAATGCGTTCGGTTGGATGCACGGTGATTCGCAGCAGTTTCGGAGAACCGGCCACGCGGCGGGGCATGCCGGATTCAATCCAATTCTTCAGCGTGTTGTATTCGAGGCCATTGCGTTCGAGTCGTTTTCCACCGCCGTGCGGCACGTCGCCGGTTGCCTTCCGTAACAGCAGGCTGCGGGCGGAATCCGGCAGAAAGACGCGGCGTCCGCGAGCTTCTTTGGCGAGCGCGTCAAAGTCGAAGTTCGCGTCAAAACCGAGCAGCGACAGTTGGAATCCGTTCTGTCCATTCTGTTTGCCGTGACAGGCACCGGCGTTGCAGCCGAACCGCGAGAAGATCGGGATGACGTCGCGTTCAAAATCGACCGTCAGGAGTTGCCGACCGTGCTGCACACGAGCTTCAATGTTGGTTGTCGCACCGTTGAGCATCACGGAGATCCGGCCGACTCCATCTCCAATCGGCGTCACGACTCCGGCGGCGTTCACCGTCACGATCTCCGGCGTGAGCGACTGATATTTGGCGATTCGCGTCACGTCCGCCGCTGTCGCCGTTTCGCTGACGAGCAGTTGCTGGCGATCGCCTCGACCGTTGAGCGACACGGACTGCGGATGGACCACAAAGTCCGCCGCCGAAGCGCCGCCGCACGCACCGAGCATCAATCCAATCAGCAACCCGTGCTGAAGGCCGCATCCGGATAAAATCCTTGATCGAAACATCGTGTTGCTCGAAAACCTGATCGATGCAGCCACTGAACTATTCGGTGGCGGAAGGTGTGCGCTGTCGTTCCTGCAGCATCACGCTGAGTTCTTCCACGAAGTCACTCACGTCCTTGAATTCTCGATACACGGAAGCGAACCGCACAAACGAAACTTGATCGATTCCCTTCAACGCGGCGAACACGCATTCGCCGATGTACTGCGACGGGACTTCACGTTCGTAGTTTTCGTAAATCTTGGCTTCCACATTCGCGATGATCAATTCAATCTGCTCTTCGCTCACGGGCCGCTTGTAACAGGCTTTTTCCAAGCCGACTCGAATCTTGTCACGTTCGAACGGCACACGAGACTTGTCTTTCTTGACCACTTTCACGGTGGCTTCATCGATTCGTTCGTACGTCGTGAAACGGCGATTGCACTTGAGGCATTCTCGGCGGCGGCGAACGGAATCTTGGGTGGTCCGCGAATCCACCACCTTGCTTTCGTCGAATCGACAGTACGGACACATCATGGGGTCGGTCAATCTCGTGCGAATCGACTGGGGCGGAGGCAGCAGCACAATCCACAGGATATCGGACTTCGGTGGAATCCGACAATTACGTCACGGACGGCACGCTGTCTCGATGTCACGCCGTCACGATGTCGGCACGATCATGTCCTCGTGCCAAAAGCGATTCAATCGCTGCACAAGCTCCAAGAAGGCGGTCAAGTCCACAGGCTTTGTCAGATAGCTCTGCACCAGAAGCGATTCCGACTGGGCCTGGTCATGCGCGGACGTCGATGCGGTGAGAATCACCACGGGGATCGACTTGAGAGATTCATCGCCGCGAATCTCGGTCAGCACTTCTCGACCGTCTCGCTTGGGCAGTCCCAGATCCAGCAGGATCAAGTCCGGTCGCGGAGCTTGTAAATACTTGCCCTTTCGAAACAAGAATTCGATCGCCTCTTCGCCGTCGGACAGCCAGGTCATGCGATGCTGAAAGGTGCCCTTGCGAAGTGCCCCCATCGTGAGCCGAGCCGAAGTCAAGCTGTCTTCGACCAGCAGGATTTCCATGGGCCGTCCAATCGTATCTTCTCGCATGGTCTGGCCTTTGGGTTTGGGGAGCGAACGCCGACTCGTTCAGTTTAGCCGCCGCCTGAGGAGCTTGTCACTCTGGATTGACCGGCTAAACTCGCGAGCCGCGTCGGATTCTCCGTTGGGCAATCCTTGACATCGCCTTCGTTTGACGAGCACCGCATGGCTGTTTTTCTCGGCATTGATATTGGAACCAGCGGCACGAAGACGTTGGCCGTGGCTGAAGACGGTCGGATTTTGGCGTCCGCCACGGAAGAGTATCCGCTGTCGAGTCCGAAACCGGGTTGGTCCGAACAGGAGCCCGAGGATTGGTGGCAGGCCACGATTGGCACGGTGCGATCCGTGATGCGGGACGCCCGACTAGGCAAGGGGGACATCGGCGGCATCGGTCTCAGCGGACAGATGCATGGCAGCGTGTTCTTGGACCGAGACCACAACGTGATTCGTCCGGCGCTGTTGTGGAACGATCAACGGACTGCCGACGAGTGCGTCCAGATCGAGGACTTGGCGGGTGGGCGCGAACAGTTGATCGGCATGGTGGCCAATCCGGCGTTGACTGGTTTCACGGCTCCGAAGATTCTCTGGCTGCGAAATCACGAACCCAAGAACTACGAACGCACCGTCCAAGTCTTGCTGCCCAAGGATTACATTCGATTCCGTCTGACGGGAACCTTTGCGACAGAAGTCAGCGACGCCTCGGGCACATTGTTATTGGACGTCAAGCAGCGAGCTTGGTGTCGACCGCTGCTCACCAAGTTGGACATTGACCCCGGATTATTGCCGGATGTGTACGAGTCCGAAGAGGTCAGCGGACAACTGAGCGGCTTCGCGTCCGAGTTGCTGGGGATCAATGCCGGAGTCCCGGTTGTCGGTGGCGGTGGCGATCAAGCGGCCGGTGCGGTCGGAAACGGCATCGTGCGTCGCGGCGTGATTTCAGCCACGATGGGCACCAGTGGCGTCGTTTTCGCGCATAGCGATGAAGTGCAGATCGATCCCGCCGGCCGAGTCCACACGTTTTGCCATGCCGTCCGAGGCAAGTGGCACGTGATGGGAGTCGTGCTGTCGGCCGGCGGCAGCTTGCAGTGGTATCGAAATCAACTTTGCGAACAAGAAGTCGCGATCGCCAAATCGATGGGAGTTGATCCGTACGAATTGGTCTCTGCCCAGGCCGCCACGGCACCGGTCGGCAGCGAGGGGCTGTATTTCTTGCCGTACCTGACGGGAGAACGGACGCCGCACACGGACCCAGACGCGCGTGCCGCGTGGATCGGATTGAGCCTGCGTCACGGTCGAGCCCATCTGGCGCGATCGGTGATGGAAGGGGCGACCTATGCCATGCGGGATTGCCTGGAGATCATCGACGGCATGAGCATCCCGATCCGAGAGATTCGTCTCTCCGGCGGAGGGGCTCGCAGCGATCTCTGGCGACGCATGCAAGCGGACATCTACGGCAGCAAGGTCGTCACGATCAACGCTGCGGAAGGTCCGGCTTACGGCGGGGCGTTGTTGGCGGCTGCCGGGACGGGTGCTTACAAAAACGTCGTGGAAGCGTGTTCCGCCACGATTGAAGTTGTCAGCAAGACGCTTCCCAATGCCAAGGCCAAGAAAGCCTATAACAAATTCTATCCGGAATACGGCGCGCTCTATCAATCACTTCGAGACAACTTCGGAAGAATCGGGCGCTTGACGTCGTCGAGCTAAGTTTGAAATGGTCATATTTCGAGCATGGGTCTGGCGTACGTTTTTCAGATTGGGCGGGCGTTTGCAGCCCAATTTCACCAACGGTTTCAAGCCGCCAAATGTGAAGAAACGTAGGCCTGACCCTCAAGTCCC
>JAQBZS010000575.1 GCA_027622115.1 Planctomycetota bacterium
ATGGTGATCGGAACTGCCGGAACATTTTCGAGCGACGAACCATCGGCTCGCTGCAAGAAATCGAGCAAGTTGTACGCGCCTGGGTCAAGTCCGTAGTACTCGATGTCGTAGCGCGTGTCGGACCCGTGCGGAAAGATCTCAATGATTCGCACGACGATGCTCGTGTCCTGAGTGATCGGCCTAACCTCAACCTTGGAACCGGGCAGCACGATCTGGTCAATCTTCTGAGTCATGCCGACTGCCGACTCGCGAGCGGCTTTTGGTACTTCGGCCTGCATGGCGAACACATTCGCCGACGCCAGCACTAGCACGCCAAACATCGCGACGGCACAAGTTTTGGAAGCGCTGTTCGAAATCACTCGATCAAAAGCCGAATGCGTCGTTCGCTCTGTTCGTTCGCTTGTCGGCATCTAACGAGTTCCTCGCGTCAAAATTCCACGAGACGCGAAGAAGTGCCGCAAGACGTGAGCGAATGGCCGCTCGGTGTGTATGACGAGATGATCCACCCCGGATCGCTTGAGTTCCTGCTCGACGTGTTCTCGATCCAGCCACTGCGTGCGACCGTGCGACACGAACGCCTCGCCGGATTCCGCTTCTTGACCGCGAATGAACCCGCTGCCCTTTAGCCCTTCCTCGGCCGGGTCGCACAGTTGGATCGCGACGACGTCGTGTTCCTGATTCAGCCGCTTGAGCGCGGGCAACGCTTTCGGGTCGTGTAAATCGCTGAGCACAATGACCAACGCCCGACTCTTCAGCTCGACAATCCGCCTGCCGAGCGACGTCTTTTCGTCCAGCCGATATCGCCGCAGCCGGACCAGCCACTGCATGATCTGGTCTTTGGAAAGGCTGGGCTGGATTCGAAAGTCGCGACCGCCGACGCCCACAACGCCGACCGGACTGACTCGATCCAAGCAGGCAAACGCCAAGCCGCCGGCGATGTGCAACGCGATTTCATACTTGCTGCGTTTCGTCGATGCGATCGTCATCGAAGCCGACGTATCGATCAGCAGGTAACACGGCAGCCGTTTGGGCGATTCGTATTCCTTGACGAAGATCTTGCCGGTCCGCGCGGTGACTCGCCAATCGATGCTCTTGATCGGATCGCCGAATTGGTACTGCCGAGACTGCATGTACTCGAGGCCCGACCCCAGAAACGGCGAGCTGTCCGTGCCGTAGCTGAGACTATCCGCCAACCGTTTCACAGCAATAAAAAACTGCCGAGAATCGAGCGGCTCGATATGGTCGAGTAGATGTTCCATCTTGATCCCATCAGAGAACGCGAGCCGCGCGAGTCGGCGCGGCGGACAATGCTACGGAAGGCATCGGCAACTCGCAAACACGCTCGGTCGAAGCGGAGAGTTTTTTCGTAGCCATCACGCTCCGCGTGATGAGCCGGCCGCTCCACACAACGCGAATCGCCAAAGACTTGGGTCGGCATTGAAGCGACCGGCTCGTCACGGGGAGCGATGACGGCTACGTTCGCATTGCTCGACCGCTCGCTGCGTCGCAGCGGTTCGTTCCGGATAACCGTTGGCTTTCCCACGAATTCAGCGCGGCCTCGAATGAAGTTTGGTTGCGGCTGTGCTGCTTCGTTTGTCGGCTAGCCGTTATGCTAAGGAACTGTCCCGAAACAAATTCCGTACGACGGACATCCTTGTCCGTCGAAACTGCCGCGACGGACAAGGATGTCCGTCGTACAAATCGGGAAACTATTTCGGGACAATTCCTAAGCTCCCAAAACCGGGGGCTGGTCTTGAACCCAAAGCATAAGTCGGATGGAGAACACGCCTTGAATGCAAAATCGATCGCACCTTGGATAGTCTTCGCGGCTGCTCTGCATGCGCTGTTTTCGACGGCGGAGTTGGTTCGCGGTCACGACCGGGTACAACTCGAAGACGCCGCCAGCCGATCGACAACAAGACCGATCAAGTCCAACTGCGACGAAAACCCCAAGCAATCAACCGACGAGAAAGTCGACGAAGAAGATGACGACCAGCCGACTCCGTTTGCTGATCGCGTCGTGATGTTTCGGCCCGGTCCGGGCGGCGGCAAGGGCAAGGACGACATCGACAAGCTGGTCCTCGGCCCTCCGCAAGGGGCTGGCAAATTGCAAGCCGGGCAGCACGTCGTTTCGCTCGGCCGCGGCGGCGTGATCGTGTTGGAATTTGTCGATAACGAGATCTTCGACGGCGAAGGCGCGGACTTTATCGTGTTCGAAAATCCGTTTTTGCGAGCACCCGGCGACAACCCGAACGAGGGCTTCTTCGAACTCGCCAAAGTCGAAGTCAGCAGCGACGGCGAGAATTGGATCGAGTTTCCGTACGACACGGCAACTCGGAAAGGCTGTGCAGGACATCGTCCCGTACTGGCGAATGCCAAGGAAAACAAGATCTCGCCAACCGATCCCGAGAAGGCGGGCGGGGATCCGTTTGACCTGAAAGACGTCGGGTTGAAGATGATTCGTTTCGTCCGAATTTCGGACGTCCTGGGCTACGGCGGAGCGGACGATACGTCGGGCTTCGATCTCGATGCTGGGGCTGGAGTTCACAGCCGCGCTCGGGCTGGAAAGATGCGGTGATTTGCGGCTGTGGATCAGAAGCCCACGGGGTCAACTTGCAAGCCTTGATCAGGACGGCTTGAATCAGTTGCGTATGTCGAGTCATGCAGGAGACGTTCTTTATCCGTGCCCTCGCGCTGCCATCCGTGCGACAAATCGGTTTTCGAATCGCACGGACGGCAGCGCCAGGGCACGGATAAAACTCCAAAAGTCACCGGCCTGATTCACTCACTTCTTTCCACACGCTGCCCGCTTTCGGCCTTTTCACCAGGCCAGGCCCGTAGCGGGGAAACTCTACTTGGGCGAGGTTCTTGACACCTGACTCGCGCGCGGCGCTGGACCGACTTGCGATTGCCCAAGGTCGTATCGCAGTTCACCGGAAATCAAGACTTTTTCGGCTCGGCCCTTGACCCGCCGACCATCGAATGGAGTGTTGCGGCTCTTGGAACGGAACTCGGAAACGTCGATCGTCCACTCAACATTTGGGTTAATCAGAGTCACGTCAGCATCCGCTCCGATTTGCAGTGTTCCCTTTTGAATGCCCAGCACTTGAGCCGGGCCGGTCGTCAACTTCTCGATCAATTGTGGCCACGTGAGATGCCCCGGTGTAATCAGCGTCTCGATCAGAAGCGACAGCAAGGTTTCGAGGCCGACGATGCCGGACGGAACCAAGTCGATCTCGCGATCCTTCTTTTCTTCGGCCCACGGCTGATGGTCCGAGCTGATGATTGTGATCGTGCCGTCTTTCAGACCTTCGATCATCGAGTTCACGTGTTCTTGACTGCGCAGCGGCGGATCGACTTTGTAGTTCGATTCGTACGATTGCAACGCGGCGTCGGTCAGAGCCAAGTGATGCGGCGTCACGTTGCAGGTGACTTGCACGCCTTTGCTTCTGGCTCGGCGGATCAGTTCGATGCTGACGGTGGTCGAGATGCAACTCAGGTGCAAGCGCCCGTTCGTGCGCGCGGCCAATGCGATGTCGCGGCTGACCATGATGCTTTCCGCCGCCGCCGGAATCGCCGGCAAACCCAACAGCGTCGAGTAGTAGCCTTCGTGCATGACTCCGGTCTTGGCGAGTTCCGGAACGCACGGCGTGTTGAAAACCGCGCAGCCGAACATCCGAGTGTACTCGAGCGCTCGCCACATGATCTCGGCGTTGACGATCGGACCCTTGCCGTCGCTGAACGCCACGGCTCCGCCTTCGACAAGCTGGCCGATTTCGGCGAGTTCTTCTCCGTTGTTGCCTTTGGTCACGGCACCCAGCGGAAAGACGTTGCAGTTGCGTGCTCGATCGGCGAGCAGAAACACGAACTCGGCGGCCGCTCGATTGTCGATCGCTGGTGACGTGTCGGGCAGGCAAGCGATGCTGGTGAAGCCGCCTGCGAGTGCGGCCGCTGTACCGGTCGCCGTGGTCTCGTCTTCGGCATTCCCGGGTTCTCGCAAAGCGACTTGGATGTCGATCAAGCCGGGACAGACAATCAAACCGGTGGCATCGATCAAGTGGTCAGCGACAGTCGTGTTGCTGTCGATGCTGGCCACGCGGCTGTCTCGAATCAGAAGGTTCCCGACGCGGTCGATGCCCTGGCTCGGATCGACGATGCGACCACCGCGAATCAGAGTCGTGGTCATGTCGTCGCTCCTGTAATCGTGCCTTGGTGAGACCTTTCAGGATGTTCGTCCGCCGACAATTGGCGTCGTTGATGGATCAAGTACAGGACAGCCATCCGCACCAGCAACCCGTTCGTCACCTGATCCAGAATGACCGAGTGATTTCCGTCGGCGACATCCGGCGTCAGTTCGACTCCACGATTGATCGGCCCCGGCGCCAGAATCAAAACGTCCTTCTTGGCCTTGCGAATCCGATCTCCGTTCATGCCGAAGAAGTGAGCGTATTCGCGGATCGAAGGAAAGAACGCGCTGCGCTGTCGCTCGAATTGGATTCGCAACAGGTTGATGCAGTCGGTCTCGGAAAGAACTTCGTCCAGGCTGTTGGAAACTTCGACACCCAAGGCTTCGATGTGGGGCGGGATTAACGTCGAAGGCCCGCACACGATGACCCGCGCGCCGAGTTTTTTCAGGGCCCAGATATTCGACCGAGCGACTCGGCTGTGCAGGATGTCGCCGACAAGAGTCACGGTCAACCCGGCGATCGAACCCCGATGTTGCCGAATCGTGAACAAGTCGAGCAGTGCCTGAGTCGGGTGCTCGTGCATGCCATCGCCCGCGTTGATGACGCTGGCTTTGAGTTTCTTCGAAAGCAGAAGTGGAGCACCGGAAGTCGCGTGCCGCACTACCACTTGATCGACGCCCATCGCTTCGATGTTGCGAGCCGTATCGACGAACGTTTCGCCTTTGCTCAGGCTGCTGGCGGCGGCCGTGAAATCGAGCGTGTCAGCACTCAGCCGCTTGGCCGCCAGACTGAAGCTCATCTTGGTCCGGGTGGACGGCTCGAAGAATAGATTCGCCACGACGGTTCCGGATAAGGCGTCGATTTTCGGTTCGCCTCGTGCTGCCATTTCCTGAAATTCAGCCGCTTGGTCGAGAATCATCGTGATCTCTTCGGCGGACAATTCCTGCAAGCCGAGCAAGTGCTTGCGCGTCCAACTAGCCGTCGCTGTTTTCATGGAACTCCTGGAAAACGCGGGAAGGAGATTTCAGGAACGGCGTCCGTCACCGATCCCAAGCCAAGCCGCGCGAAGGATATCAATCCACCCCCCGACATTCAACAACCGCCGCCAGCGTAAACCCGCGTCGAGGCAGACTCCGTGGGATTAGGGATTTGGGATTTGGGATTAGGGATTTGGGATTTGGGATTTGGGATTTGGGATTTGGGATTTGGGATTTGGGATTTGGGATTTGGGAT
>JAQBZS010000576.1 GCA_027622115.1 Planctomycetota bacterium
TCGAGTTCATCCACGCGGCCGATCGTTTCGGTTCTCGACACGGACCAGGCATCCGGCAACACCTGCAACACCAAATACGGCCACAGCCCGACACCCAAGGCCACCAACACCCAGCCAACCGGATTGATCACCGCAGGCAACATGTTCCATCGTCGGTGGATCAAACAGAAGACGACCACCGGCATGCCGACCATCACCAGGCCGAAGTGAAACTTGGCCAAACATGTGATGCCCAGCAGACCGAAAATCAACATCCAGCGTCGATTGAAAACGACGGATAAAACCGAATCGCGAGTCTTGATCCCCCGACTCGAACCAGGAACCAACCCCAGTCGCGGGTCACCCGCGATCAGAAACATCGAGGTGGTCGTCAGCAGGCACAGCAGCATGTCGACTTCCGACTTACGAGCGAAAATCAGCACGTAGACGGAAGTCAGTTGCACCAATGCCGCGCTCAGCCCCGCGGATCGTCCGTACCAGCGTCCGGCCCACACTCCCATCAACACCGCAAGCAGTCCGCCGCAAATCGCCGCGGGCAATCGAGCCGTCGTCTCGTTGAGTCCGCCGAACAGCGACGCGGACGCGGCCACGGCCCAATAGCCCAGCGGCGGTTTTCGGAGACGCGGGACTTCGCCGTATCGGGGCACGATCCAGTCACCGCTGCTGATCATTTCGCGAGCCGGCACTGCCGCGTAGACCTCGTGCGAACCGAACGTGCGGTGTCCGCCGAGTTCGAAGAACAACACCACGGCACCGACGACGATCAGCGCCAGGATCGAAAGCAGAAAACGGCGTTCAACCATGGGAATCTCAATGTCACGCGGCGCGGCGACGAGCGACATGCGGAACGGTCGCCGACCCCGAGACGGAGTTCGTCTCCGCGTCGAAGTTGATCAGTCTGCGAATCGCGAATGGTTGCTTGTTGCGGACGGCGAAGTAGATCCGCGAGCCAAGTTCCCCCAGCATCCCGAGTCCAAAGAATTGCACGCCGACGATCGTGCCCAACACGGCCAACAACAGCAGCGGGTTGCCGGTCATGTCGACCTGATTCGCCAGCTTCATGACAATCGTGGCCACGCCGGACGCCAGCCCCACCAGGCAGCTCACCGCCCCGAGCACGCCGAAAAGACGCATGGGACTCACCAAGAACTGAATCAGGAATTTGACCGTAATGAGGTCCAGAACCACGCGAGTGACTCGGGACAGCCCGTACTTCGACGTACCGAACCGTCGCGGATGATGTCGCGTCACGATTTCCGCACAGCGAGCGCCTCGCCAACTCGCGAGGATAGGAATGAAGCGATGCATTTCGCCGTAGAGTTCCAGCTCCTGCGCGACTTCGCGACGAACGGCTTTGAGCGTGCAGCCCAGGTCGTTCACGGGAAATTGTGCGACCTTCGAAATCAATCGGTTGGCGATGCGTGACGGGATCTTGCGGCTGACCAACGCGTCCTGTCGGTCTTTACGCCAGCCGTGGACGAGGTCAAAGCCTTCGTCGATTTTGGCGAGCAGGTCTGGGATGTCCGCCGGATCGTTTTGCAGGTCGCCGTCCATGGTGATGATCACATCGCCGGACGCCTGCTGAATTCCCGCGAGCATCGCCGCGCTCTGGCCGAAGTTGCCGCGAAATTCCACGAGCTTCACGGCCGAGTCCCGCTCGGCCAGCGACATCATTTCCGCCAACGAATCGTCGGATGAACCGTCGTCGACCAGAATGATCTCGTAATCGCGATCGAGCGTCGGAAGCACGGCGTTGAGCGCTTCGTAAAGCGGTTGGACGTTTTCTTGCTCGTTATAGATGGGCACAACAACGGAAACACTCAGCATGTGGGCCTTCCTTGGCACAAGTCGATGAGTGGAATTGGCTTGCATGAAACCGGTTCAGGCGCGGAGTCTTATGAAAAGACCGGAAAGCGTCCAGACCGACCGTGCGAGCGACGAATCTGCGCGATCAGGACACCGACCGCTGGGGCTGATGGGCATAAATCGTACGTGACTCATGGGACCGATGTTGGTGGAGCACTGAATTCAACCGGAGCGAGCATCATGAGTGCGTCATTCGACGGTCCAGTCTTCGATCTTCAGTCCATCGACTCGCGCAAACTCGTGCGTGTTATTCGTCACGAGAATCAAATCGCGGCTTAGAGCGTGAGCTGCAATCAATGTGTACATCGCGCCGATCGGCGTTCCGGCGCGCTTCAGTTGGGCTTGGATCTGACCGAATACACGGCTGTCGGATTCGTCGAACGCCAACACTTCGAACGCCTTCACGAAGTCATCAACTCGCTGGTGTTGTCGACCGGGAGCGTCGCTCTACTCGGCACCGTATCTCAATTCCGCCGACGTGATCACCGACAGCACGATTCCGTCATCCGCGTGGGCTGACAATTGCTTGGGGACCACTGTGTTCGATTGCCGCAAAGCAAACACGCAGATGTTCGTGTCGAACATGAATGTCAATCGAACAACTCCCGTTCGGGTTGGGTTCCTTGGTCACGCTCTTTCATGAAGTCATCATCGACCGTGCCCAACACTGCGAGCATTCGCTGGAACGCTTCAGTCGATGCCTTGCCCGTTTGTTTTGGCTCGGAAGTTGCCGGTTCAAGAACAAGACTAGAGCCCTCTCGCCGCACAACCACTTCGTCCACGCTTAGGTGGAACTCGCGAGGTAACACGATGACCTGCTCTTCACCTTCGTTTCGAACCGCTCCGTTGGCCATTTCTTTCTCCCAAAGTGCTAACACGCCCATCTCGCTGATTGATCTTAGTCCCGTCCGATCATTCGTCAGTAGATCAACATTCGCAACGGAACGCTCCATTGGAAGTTGGCCGAGCCAATTGCCACAAGGAGGCCGACGGTGCAGGCCCGTCAATCGGACACCGGCATCCGGACGATTGGTGGATGCAACGAAGTCAGTTGACTCAACTCGGCCTCGGCGGCTCGAAGTTTGCCTTGGGCGGTGTAGTGCGTCATCACCACGACCGGCACAATCGACGCGCCGTTGCTCGTCGGCTGTTGCTCCGACGACTCGTGCTGAATGATCGACGCCAGACTGATGTCGTGTCGGCCGAGAATATCGGCGATGTCCGCAAACACATGCGGCCGGTCTTCGACATTGAACCGCAAATAAAAGCGATGAGCGATCTTGTCTTCTTCACACAGCGGCACCGGCGGATGATCGTTCCACAAGTCGAGCCGAGAAAACGTCACTTGCGCTCGACCGACCGCCAGATCGACCACGTCCGCAACAACCGCCGACGCCGTGGCCATTTGGCCGGCACCCGGCCCCGACAACCACGTCTTGCCGACCGCATCGCCCTCGAGCGCGATCATGTTGAACGGCCCGTCCGTTTTGGCAATCAGCCGATCACACTTCACCAATGTCGGCTGGACATGCATTTCCAATTCGCCGTGGACGAGTCGCGCCGTGGCCAGCAGCTTCACCACGTAATTCAATTCGGCCGCACAGGTCAAATCCGTCAACTCCAACTGATCGATGCCCGAACGCGGGAAGCGGTCGAGCGGAACTTTGGTGCCAAATGCCAGTTGCGCCAAAATCACCAACTTCTGAGCGGCGTCGGTGCCGTCGACATCCATGGCCGGGTCAGCTTCGGCGTATCCCAGCCGTTGAGCATCGCCCAGCACGTCCGAGTACGCGCTGCCTCGCTTGAGCATCTCCGTCAGAATGTAATTGCTGGTGCCATTCAGGATCGCTTCGATCGACGTGATCTGGTTCGCGGACATCGACTGCCCGACCGTGGCGATGATTGGAATGCCTCCCGCGACGGCCGCTTCGAACGCAATCGTACGGTCATGTTTGCGAGCGAATTCGAACAGTTCGTCGCCGAATTCGCAGAGCAGTGCCTTGTTGGCGGTCACCACATGTTTCCCAGCCGCGAGCAACCGTTTCATGATGTCCCGTGCCGGATCCGTACCGCCAATCAACTGCACGGCGACGTCGATGTCCGGGTCGTCGATCACGGCATCGATATCGTCGGTGAGCACGCCCGGCGGCAACTCGACATCGCGCGGCTTGTCGAGATCGCGGACAGTGGCTCGCTTGAGTTGCACGTCGCGACCGACTCGTCGCCGAATGCGATCGACGTGTTGCACGAGAATTCGGGCGACACCGGTTCCCACGGTGCCCATCCCAATAATGCCGACTTGGAGCGGTTTCGATTCGCTCATGACCATCCTTGTCTTCGCTTGGGTGTCGAACTTTTACAGAAGCGTCCGCTGCATCCCGCAACGATACCGGATTCCGGTTCCAATCCCCGAGAGCACTTAATTCGTCGATCACTTCTCCGGCAAGAGTTTGTAAATGCCGTTGCCGCTGACCGTGGGAGTCATGACGTAGATTTCGCCGTCCTCGTCCTCGCCAAAAGCGACGATCGGCAAGCCGTTCCACGGAATCGCCACGTTGCGGATCACCCGGCGTTTTTGCTGATCGTAGTGCAACGCCCACAGTTTGCCGGTAATGAAATCCGCATAAAGATAGTGCCCATCAAGTTCCGGGATCCGCTTGCCGCGATAGACGTACCCGCCGGTGATCGACTTGCCGATTTGATGGTCGTATTCCCAAACAGGGTCGATCACTTTGACCTTCGAGGCACCGGGCGCGTTGCCGAAGTTGTACGAGCCTTCTCGAACACTCCAGCCGTAGTTGCCGCCCTTCTCAATGATGTGGATTTCTTCCCACAAATCTTGGCCGACATCGCCGATCCACAGGCTGCCCAGCTTACGGTCGAACGACAGCCGCCACGTGTTGCGAATTCCCGTCGCGTACACCTCCGGAAACGCCCCCTTTTCACCGACGAAAGGGTTGTCCTTCGGCACGGCGTATTTCTTGCCGGAGTCTTGATGGTCGACATCGATTCGCAGAATGTTGCCCATGAACGTGTTCTTGGCCTGCCCGGAATTCTCCGGGTCGTTGCGACCGCCACCGTCACCCATGCCGATGTAGAGATAACCGTCCGGCCCAAACGCCATCGGTCCGCCGTTGTGATTCGCGAACGGCTGCTTAATCGTCAGCAAGATCTCTTCGCTCGCCGGATCCGCCTTGTTGGGATCGTCCTTGGCGACCGTGAACCGTGACAGATAAATCGTACGGGGCTTGTCGATCGTGTTGTAATAAATGAAGACCTGCCCGGTTGTTTTGAACTTGGGATGCATGGCAAAGCCCAACAATCCCTCTTCATCATCGACTCGCCATTGGTGAACCCGCTTGCGGATGTCGAGAAACAGATCGGCCCGCTCCACGCCGCGATCGTTCTTGAAGACATGAATCATGCCGGCTTGACTGGCGACAAAAATGCGATTCGATCCGTCGCCGGCATGCATCAGTTGCAGCGGGCGAATCCGTTGCGGTCGACCTTTGTCGTCGACAGCCTGATAGCCCTCCCACTCCTTC
>JAQBZS010000577.1 GCA_027622115.1 Planctomycetota bacterium
TTGAAGAGTCTAATTCCAACGCCCGCCAAATCTGAAACTCGTAAGCCAGACCCCTTCGACCAAGAACCCTTCACAGTTTTCAAGGAGGCACACATGTCGATTTCGGTGATCTCGGAAACGCTCGATGACGAAGTGCAAACGATTGAACTGATCCGCGAGGGCCGAGAATCCATTCGCCGTGAGTTGTCGAAAGTCATCATTGGACAAGAAGAGGCGATCGAGCAGTTGCTGATCTCGCTGTTTGCCGGAGGTCATTGCCTGATTACCGGTGCTCCGGGTTTAGCGAAGACGCTGCTGGTGAATTCGATTGCCCAGATTTTTCATCTCAAGTTTCAGCGAATTCAGTTTACGCCGGACTTGATGCCTGCCGACATCACCGGAACGGAGATTCTCGAAGAGGATGCCGACGGGCATCGCGAGATGGTCTTTGTGAAGGGGCCGATCTTCGCCAACGTTGTGTTGGCCGATGAAATCAACCGCACGCCGCCGAAGACTCAAGCCGCGCTGCTGGAGGCCATGCAGGAACATCAAGTCACGGCTGCGGGGACTCGGTATCAGCTCGATGAGCCGTTTTTTGTGCTGGCCACGCAGAATCCCATCGAGATGGAAGGCACGTATCCGTTGCCGGAGGCGCAATTGGATCGTTTCATGTTCAACGTGGTGGTGGATTACTTACCCGAAGACGACGAAGTCACCGTTGTGCATCAAACCACGTCTCGGCGGCCGGAACCGATTAAGCCGATCTTCACCGGCAAGGACGTGCAGCGAATTCAGAACGTGATCCGTACGGTTCCCATCGCGGAAGATGTTGTCCGATACGCTGTTCGTTTGGCTGCCGCGTCTCGACCGGGACAAAGCGGTTCGCCGGACTTTGTGAATGACTGGATCAGTTGGGGCGCGGGGCTTCGAGCTGCGCAGAACTTGGTGCTGGGTGGGAAGGTCAAGGCACTGATGGATGGACGGGCTCACGTTTCGACGGACGACATCCGCCAGTTGGCACTTCCTGTCCTGCGTCATCGGATCCTCGTGAATTATCGCGCGGAAGCGGACGGAGTTTCGATTGAGAATGTGGTCGATCGATTGGTAGCGTGCATACCGGCCCCAGCGTCGGATTCTTAAACGGCTCACGTCTCGACGACCGATTTACGCAAAGGTGGATGACGAGATGACACCGCTGGGGATTCGCCCAACCATCGACTTTGTCTTCAAGCTGATCTTCGGGCGTCCGGAATATGCAGATGTTCTCACCGACCTGTTGAATGCGATCTTGTCAACCAAGGTGCCGATCGTTGAGGTAGAGATCCTGAATCCCTTCAATATGAAGGAATTCGATGCAGGCAAGTGGTCGGTCGTGGACGTCAAAGCTCGCGATTCGAACGGCAATTCGTATGTGATTGAGATCCAGACGACGCTGCCGGTGGGACTCAGGAGCCGGTTGGTGTATTACTTGACCCTGCTGTTTGCCGGCCAAATGCAGGAGGGAATGGGCTACGCCGACATCAAGCCCGCGATCTGCATTTGCCTGCTGACCAAGGAGTTGTTTTCGAAGAATCTCGTTTTGGACGGTCACTCACGATTCATGTTGTATGACGCGGAACACAAACTTGAACTCGGCGATCAGTTGGAACTGCACCTGATTGAATTGCCGAAGTACGATATCCCACTGGGTTCAGTCACGCAGGCCGCGCCGCTGGAGCAGTGGGCATTCTTCTTGCAGCACGCCGATCAATGTGATGTTGCGACTTTGCAGAAACTGCTTCCTGGTCCGGCATTTTTGAAAGCAATGGGAGTTCTAGAAATGGTTGCACGCAGTCCAGACCTGAGATTGGCATACGACGATCGTGCGAAGGCCGAGTTGGATCATTTTTCGTTCTTGAAGGATGCGAAAACTGAAGCGCGAAAAGAAGGGCGAAAAGAAGGGCGAAAGGAAGGGCGAGACGAGGGGCGAGACGAGGGGCGAGACGAGGGGATTGAGAAGGGGGTTCTGATTGGACAGGTCGCGATTCTGCAAGAAATTCTCGGTGATGCTGTGACAGAACGGTCAACGCTCAAGGCCATGCCGCAAGATCAATTGACCCAGTTGGTTGCGGATCTCCAGCAGCGGTTTCATTCGCGGCCTTGAACACGAATCGCAGCAGCTGAATCGTTCTCCGGAAAAGGAAGCCAAGGATGGCAGACTCCAACCGCTCGTTGATTGATCCGCAAACGCTGATGCGGATCAAGTCCTTGGAGATGCGGGCGAAGAAGATCGTCGAGGGACTTTCCGGCGGCCTGAACCGCAGCCCGTTCCACGGCTTTTCCGTCGAGTTCACGGAATATCGCCAATATACGCCGGGCGATGATCCGCGCTATATGGATTGGAAGCTGTTCGCGCGATCGGATCGCTACTTCATCAAGCGGTTTGAAGACGAAACGAGCCTGCGGTGTCATCTGATTCTTGACATGAGCCGGTCGATGTCGTTCGGCAGTTTGGGTTATTCGAAGATTGACTACGCTCGAACACTGGCCGCCACGCTCAGCTATTTCCTGACGTCGCAGCGAGACGCCGTCGGATTGGTGACCTTCGATGAAGACGTCAACGAATTCGTCCGTGCTCGCTATCGCAGCGGTCATTTTCGCCGGCTGATGGTCGCGCTGGAACGCGCGACCGGCGGCACCTCCACGAGTCTCGAACGACCCTTGGATCAAGTCGCCGAACGTGTCCGACGACGCGGACTGCTGGTGTTGATCTCGGACATGTTGGCCCCGATTGAATCGCTGCAGCAGCATCTGGCGTGGCTGAGTGCTCGCGGACAAGAAGTGTTGCTGTTTCAGGTGCTTGATCCGGCCGAGTTGCAGTTTGACTTTGATCAGCCGGCGCTGTTCACGGATTTGGAAAGCGGCCGAGACATGTATGTCGATCCACGGACGGCTCGCAGCGGCTATCAGTCGAAGCTGACGGCCCACTTGGACGCGATCCGAGAATCGTGCGGGCGACTCGGGATCGAGCATCTGCTGATTTCGACGAATGAACCGTTGGAACGCGTGTTGTCGGACTTTATTCGCGCACGAATGCACGCGAAGAAATCCGGAGCGGGCGGACGGACTTCGCGGCCGAATGCAAGCCAAAGGAGAGTGGCGTGACCTTTCTGACTCCATGGTTCATCGCGGGCCTCGCGGCGGTTTCGCTGCCGATTCTGTTTCACATGATCCGGCGGACCCCGCGCGGACGGATGCCGTTCAGTACGCTGATGTTCCTGGAACCCTCGCCGCCACGCATCACCAGTCGCAGCAAGTTGAATCACTGGTTGCTGCTGTTGTTGCGAGCCACCGCGTTGTGTTTGTTGGTGCTGGCATTCGGTCGTCCGTATTGGCGGCAGATGTTGGAGACTTCGGACGCGGCGGATACCGGTCGGCGGATCGCGTTGGTGATCGATACCAGCGCCAGCATGCAGCGCGCGGATTTGTGGGAACGTGCCATCATCGACGCCAAACGCCGCGTTGATGAACTCGGCCCGCACGACCGGCTGGCGGTGTATGCGTTCGATCGTCGGTTGCGGCGAGTGTTTGGGTTTGACGACTGGAAGCGAGTCGCTGCGGTCGCTCGAACGGAGATCCTGCACGAGTGTCTGGATGAACTGAAACCAAGCTGGGCCAAGACGGATTTGGGGCAGGCATTGGTCGAAGTGAGCGAAAACCTGGACGGCTTGACGGTCGAGGAATCGCAAACAGCAGACACGGCTCCGCGCGAGATTGTCGTCATCAGCGATATGCAGGCCGGCTCCACGTTGGCGGCCTTGCGTGGCTATGTGTGGCCGGAACGCGTGAAAGTACGGTTGGCTCGGATTGAACCGAGCGACACCACCAACGCAGGCATTCAGCTTGTCGGATTTCACAAGCAAAACGCGTTTCAGCAAGACGCGCACGTACGGACTCGGATTGCGAACGCGGCGGATTCGACGTCCGAGAGTTTTCGCTTGGCGTGGTTGGATGCCGATGGTCGGGCGATTCCGGATGCGGAATTCGAGGTCTACGTGGCTCCCGGTGAATCACGGATCGTGCGAGCCCCGACGGTGCCGGAAGGCCGGACGTCGACTCGGCTGAGGCTCAGCGGCGACGCGCATGAGTTCGACAACACGGCGCACATTCCGTCGGCGGTGCAGCGTCAATTGAACGTGGCGTACCTCGGCGGCGAATGGCGGGACGAGATTGATTCGATCGAGTTCTTGGCCGAGTTTGTGTTTCCCGAGCATCGCTATCGGCGGATTCATGTGTTGCCGCACACGCCCGATGCACCAGCCATATCGGCAGGTACGGGTGATGTGAGCTTGGCGTTGGTGACTCGCGGGCTCGATGCAAGCGAAGGCGCGATGCTGAATCAGTTTGTTCGAGCCGGCGGGACAGTGGTGTTTGCTCCTTCCACGGCCGAGCACTTCTCGACGATCGCTCCCGTGTTGGGCAACAAACTGGTGACCGTTACGGAGGCGGTCGTGACGGGCTATGCGATGTTGGCGTCGATCAACTTCGAGCATCCGCTGCTGGCTCCGTTCGCCGAAGCCAAGTTTACGGACTTCACGGCGATTCACGTTTGGAATCATCGCGAGTTCAACGTGGATCAAATTGGCGACTGCGAAGTCTTGGCTCGGTTTGATGACGGGCAGCCGGCCATCGTTGAGAAACGAGTAGGCGATGGCCGAGTGATCTTGATGACTACGAGTTGGCACACCGAGGACAGCCAACTGGCTCAATCGTCAAAACTGTCTCCGCTGCTCAACGTGATCTTGGAGCACGATGCTGGGGCGCAACCGACCGAGAGCTATGCGATCGGTGATGTCGTGCCGCTCGGGCAATGGAATTCGGGGAAAGGCAAGACCGAAATCCGCCTGCCTTCAGAGAAATCGATCACGCTCGATTCCGGTGCGCATGAATTCACTCAAACATCGACACCGGGTTTATATTCGATGGATACGGATGCGCGGGCTTCATCGATTCGTTTCGTCGTGAATCTGGATGCCGACGAAAGCAATACCTCGCCGCTCCCCCGCGAAGAATTGGAAGCGTTGGGAGTTTCCGTCTCGCCGGACAACGGAACGGCGACCGCGTTGAACTCGGCGGAATTGACCGAACATGAACGACAAATGCAGGGCCGCGAATTGGAAGAACAACAGAAGTTCTGGCGCTGGCTGATTCTGGCCGCGTTGGTGTTCTTGATGGCCGAAACGTGGCTGTCGAAGCGGATTGCGGTGGCGTCGGATTTGGCGAGTTAAAGCGGAGGTGGGAAGGGGTCGGGTGGTTCAAAGTTCAATGCTCGCGGATTTACGTGTCCTTTGTTCTAACGCGGTGGGCCGCGAGCATTGAAATACCAAGGAACAAAATCAATTTACACCTGAACGTGCACTGGACACCGAGGTCATTTGTTCCTTGCCAAG
>JAQBZS010000578.1 GCA_027622115.1 Planctomycetota bacterium
CGGGAGAACCGCACGTACGGTTCGGAGGGAGGGGCGGTCGAAACCAATCGACCGTTCCTACCCCTATCAGAAATCATCGACCCACGCCAACACTCGCGGCGGAACGTCGGCGGGCGGCGTGGAATTGGATGTGGCCGCCGCCGAGTACGTCGGTCAATTCTCGGCGCAGTTCCGCGTTGCACGAAACCTTGACGTCGCTCGGCGTGGTCAACACATAACGCAATCGCGTGTTCTCGTCGTCCGGGTTGCTGGAGTCCACGACCAGGATCACGTCCGTACGGCCGGGATGACGCGACAACACTTCTTTCACGCGCTGCATGTCGCGGGCGTCGTGTAGGCCGCGATCGAACTTGATGGCGACTTGCTGTGTGAACTCTTTCTCCGCTTCTTCCAACGTGTAAAGCTTGTCCACGACCAGATTAGGCTCGCGGTTCCGCTTATCCACTTTGCCGCGAGCGATCACGATCAGGTCCGCTTTGACCATCTCGCCCTGACGAGAAAACTCTTCGGGCCACATGATGCAACGCACGATGCCTTTCGGGTCTTCCAGGTCGAAGTTCACGTAACGTGAGTGGCCATTGCGGCTCGGTTTCTTCGTGGTCGCTCGCTTCAAGGACGAGATGATTCCGCCGATCAACATTTCGCTCTTGTCGTCCGCGTCCACCAGATCGGACGTGGTGTGCGACGCATATTTCTCGATGCGGTCGGCGAATTCCGTCAGCGGGTGCGACGTGAGATAGAAGCCGATCACGTCCTTCTCGAACTGCAACTTTTGGCTGTGAATGAAGTCCGGCGCGTCCGGCAGCGACATGACTTCCTTGGCGGCGGGATCGTCAGACGGTTCGTCGTCGCCGAACAAGCTCTTCTGGCCGCTCGCTCGGTCCTTGTGCCGCGAAACCGCCGCGTTGACGGCTCGTTCCGCCGCCAGGATGTGTTGCTGCCGATTGGGACCGAACTTGTCCAGTGCCCCGGCCTTGATCAGCGTCTCCAAGGAACTGCGGTTGAGCTGCTTCGGGTCGACTCGTTCCGTGAGATCCCAGATGTCTCGAAAGGGACCATTCTTGTTGCGTTCGTTGACCAACCCCTGCATGGCGTCCTCGCCCACGCCTCGAATGGCTCCGAGGCCGAACGCCACTTTGTCGCCGCGGACCGCGAACTCGACGTCGCTGGTGTTGACGTCGGGCGGCATGACTTCGATCTGCATGCGGCGAGCGTCATCCGTGTGCTCGTTCATCCGCTCGGTGCTTTCCATGCCGCAGCTCAACAAGGCCGCCATGAATTCGACTGGATAGTGGGCCTTGAGGTACGCGGTTTGATACGCAACCAGCCCATAGGCGGTGGAATGCGATTTGTTGAAGCCGTAGCCCGCAAAGGCAATGATCAAGTCCCAAAGTTCCTGCGCCACCTTCGTTGAGATGCCGTTCGACTCGGCCCCCGACATATACGTGTCGTGGAAGCTGGCGATGATCTTCTCTTTCTTCTTGCTGATCGCCTTGATGCACTGGTACGCGCCGGACAACGGGACCGTGCCCACGCGATTCAGAATCCGCATGACCTGTTCTTGATACACCATCACGCCGTAGGTCTCGGCCAGGATCTCATCGACGACCGGATGGACTTTACGCGGCTGTTTTCGCCCGTGCTTCACTTCGACGTATTCCATCACCATGCCGCCTTCCAGCGGACCTGGTCGATACAACGCCGACGTGGCCACGATGTCCAGAAAACGGTCCGGCTTCATCTTGGTCAGCAGGTCGCGCATGCCGCCGCTTTCCAATTGGAAGATGCCTTTCGTTTCGCCGCGTTGCAGCAGAGCGAATGTTTTCGCGTCGGCCATGTTGGCTTTGACGTATTCCAGCGAGAAATCGGGATGGTTCGCCTGCACGTTTTTCGCGGCTTTGTCGAGGATCGTCAGGTTGCGTAGCCCGAGGAAATCCATCTTCAACAAGCCGATGGATTCGATCGTCGGACCGTCCCATTGCGTGATGATGTCGGTCTTGCCGGTGATCGTTTGCAGCGGCACGACTTTCGAAAGTTCGACGTCCGCCACCACCACGCCCGCCGCGTGAGTTCCCGCACTGCGGGCGAGTCCTTCCAAGCGGATCGCGATGTCGATCACTTCTTTGATCTGTGAATCCTGATCGTATTGTTCCTTGAGTTCCGCGCTGTCCTGGAGTGCTTGTTCGAGTTTGATGTTCAGCGTGTCCGGGATCATCTTGGCGATCTCGTCCACGCGAGGCAGCGGCACCGACAGCGCTCGTCCGACGTCTCGGATGGCAGCCTTGGCCTTGAGCGTGCCATACGTGCCGATCTGCGCGACATTCTTTTCGCCGTACGTCGCCTTGGTGTAATCGATGACGCGTTGCCGACGGTCACGGCAGAAGTCGATATCGATATCCGGCGGCTCGTTGCGGCTGGGATCGAGAAACCGTTCAAACAGCAGGTCGTACTTGAGCGGACAGACGTCGGACATGTCGAGCAAGAACGCGACGATGGCCCCGCACGCGGAACCTCGCGCCATGCACGGAATGCCTTCCTCTTTCGCAAACCGCACGAAGTCCCACACGATCAGGAAATAGCTGGCATACCCCTTTTCCTCGATAATCTTGAGTTCGTACTTCAGCCGCTCCCAGTGACTCTCGGTGAGTTCCTCGCCGTAGCGCTCATGCATCCGCGTATCGCAGAGTTCCTTGAGGTATTCGATGTCCGTCTTGCCTTCCGGCGGCTTGAACACGGGATACAGTTTGCGTTCTTCGAGTTGAATATCGACGCGATCCGCGATTTCCTGTGAACGAGCCACCGCGTCTTCGAATTCCGGAAACGCGGCGTACATCTCGTCTTGCGTACGGACGAAGAGTTGGTCGCACTGCATGTTCATGCGATTGGTGTCGCTGCGGAACGTGCGCGTGTTGACGCACAGCAAGACATCGTGGGCGTTGGCGTCGTCTTGGTTCAGATAATGAGCGTCGTTCGTGGCGACCAGCGGCAGGCCCATCGTGTTGGCGATTTCGACCGTGCCTTCCAGACACATCCGCTGGATCTCGATGTCCGAGTTCTGGATCTCCATGTAGAAGCGATCGCCGAACACCTTGACGTACCACTCGGCAAGCGCGTGGGCCTCGGTCATTTTTTCCGCGAGGATCAGCTTGGAAAGTTCACTCGACGCGCATCCCGAAAGACAAATGATGCCTTCGCTGTGCCGCTCCATGAGTTCCTTGTCGATCCGCGGCTTGTAGTGGAAGCCTTCCAGATAGGCGGCGGACGACATCTGAATGAGGTTGTCGAAGCCGGCTTTGTTCATGGCCAGCAACGTGAGATGCGATTGTGCCTCTTTCATCCGCGACGCACTGCGATCCGTGCGATGCAACGGGGCGACGTAGGCTTCGTAGCCGACGATGGGATTGATGTCGTTGGCTCGGCAGGTGTTGTAGAAGTCCATCGCGCCGTAGATGTTGCCGTGATCGGTCATGGCCACGGCGTTCATTCCCAGGCCCTTCACCTTCTTGACGAGGTCGCCGATGCGATTGGCTCCATCGAGCAGGCTGTATTGGGTATGGCAGTGAAGATGAACGAAAGGTCGATCACTCATCGGTGCGTCCTTGTTGTGCCGGTCGGTCCGTCAAGGTTGGGAGATCAAGTGTGGCGTCCGCGTGAATTCGGCAGGGGGAATTCGACAGGGTGAATCCAATCCGGAATCCAAGCAGCGAGTCTATTGCTGAGCCACTCATTCAGAAAGCATCAACTGTTCGATCGGTTCAATGAACGCCTCTACGACGGCATGGGTGGCGGTCCGGGAGGCTTGCGTTTCGGTTGCGTCGGCATTTTCGGCGGTGACTTCGTGTTGCCACCCGGCATCGGCGGAGGACCGGAATTGCCTTGATCGACCTTGGGATTCGCACCCGGCATCTGCGGTGGCCGAATCGAGACCGTCGGTCGAGCCGGTTTGGCGGGAGGCACCGGGACGGAAGCGGTCGCCGCCGGACGGGTTTTGACTGCGGGGCTCGCAACGGGACTCCGCTCAATCCCGGTTTCTTCCGACGGCAACGCCAAATCGTTTTCACCGGAAGTCAATTGCCCGTTTTCAATTCGCCGCGTCCAATCCTCGATCGCGTCGTCCGACAACCCGGACGCGCGTTCGATTACCAGCCGGACCGTCTTGGCCACACTCGGAATCTCGGCCGTGACTCCCAGTCTGCCGTTCGTGCCGTATCGAAACTTCACATTCACTTGCGATCGAATCGGCAAGTCCGCCGGTAAGTTTCGCACGACGCAGCGACCGATGGGTGTGGCGTTGTTGCCCGATGCGTCGCCGCCTTCGATCACGTTGACCGCCACGCTCTTCTGACCGTCCTCGTACGTCTTGAAAGCCGCCGCTTTGGATGCCGGCAATTGCGTGTTCGCCGGAATCATGACTCGGTTTTTCTTGCGACCGGTCGCGGAATCGATCCCCAGCACGCCGAGACTGTGCGAACACACGTTCGTGATCGTCAGATTGTTCTGTTCGATGTTGGCGTCCTTGCGGAGCAGCCCGGCATAGATCGCCGCACCGTGCGCCACCGCTTCATCCGCCGCCAACGAGCGATCGACCGTCTTGCCGGATTGTCGTTCCAGCATTTCGATCACCATCGGCATCCGAGTCGACCCGCCGACCAATAACAGCCGCGTGATGTCCGACCAGGCAAGTTTCGCGGAACTCATCAAGTTGGCGATCGTAAACCGGGTGCGATCCAACAAATGCGCGGTCATCTGTTCGAAGCCGCCGCGAGTCAGCGGCACTCGCACGCCTTGCCCGGCCATTTCGAACGTCACCGTCAGTTTCTCGCGAGCGGAAAGTGCCCGCTTGGCTTCTTCGGCCTCGCGCATCAAGCGTTGGTTCGCGCCGAGGTCGTCGCGTGGATCGTGTCCATGCTTGGCCACGAAAGCTTCGGCGATTTGCGTGGACAGACAACGGTCCCAATCGACTCCGCCGAGCTGCACATTGCCGTCGGTGGCCAGCACTGTGTACTTGCTGCCTTCGATCCGCATGACCGACACGTCGAACGTGCCGCCGCCCAAGTCGTAAATCAGGATCGTCTCATCCGCTTTGGCTTTTCCGTCACCCGCGACAAATCCCTGACCGACTCCATAGGCGATCGCCGCAGCGGTGGGCTCGTTGATGATGTCCAACACATTCAGACCCGCCATTCGCCCGGCATCTTGCGTGGCTTTGCGACGCGGTTCGTTGAAGTAAGCCGGGACCGTGATCACCGCTTCGTCGATCGGACCGAGTCTCGCGACCGTGTCCTGCTTGAGCTTCCGCAGCACCAGCGCTTGCAGAACTTCGGGCGGAAATCGGGTGCCATGAATCGGCTTCCAGAATTCGGATTTGCCCATGTCGCGTTTCATCAGCTGCGCGATCGAGTCC
>JAQBZS010000579.1 GCA_027622115.1 Planctomycetota bacterium
TGGTTGATGCGATGTCAGCCAGGGTCGCTTGTCAGTCGTTGCTCCCACCGACGCGGGGTCGGTGGAGACCGAGGTCGCATTGCGCGTAAGCGATTCCTCGGATGACCCCCAGAATCGGAATTTCGTCATTTGAAGTGCTGCCGATCAGCAGGAATTGCCGATGAGAATCGGGAACACCTCTTCCAACGGGGCATGAATCGGCATGACGAATCGCTACTACTACGACCCACCACATGACTGTATCACTCGCATCCATCGAGAACTCGCGAGGTATCCCAACCGATTTCAGGGAGTGAGAGTTTCGGTTTTCAATGGCGAAGCAACACTGCTGGGTTGCGTGCGGACCTACTATGAAAAGCAGTTGGCACAGGAGTGTGTGCGCACCGTGGACGGAGTTGGCCAGGTTAACAACATGCTCAAGGTACTTTGAGCATCCAGGCTAGCAGGAAGTAACCCGAAGCATGAGATGATGTTGCGCGGTTACGAACCGCGACTCCGCCGCACCCGACCGAAAGCGGGGGCACCCGGTCTCGATGCACATCAGCCGGACGCGGCGCGAGTGGGACCGTTTTGGATTACTGGCGTTTCTGTTTCTTACGCGGCTTTTTCTTGGGCTGATTCTTCGGATTGGTGAAGAACGACACATCCGTGATCTCCGGCTTTGTCGGTGTGGCCGATGTGTGCGGATGCGGGTCGCTCCATAACTTCTGTTGACGTGCGAGTTCAACCAGCATCCGGTCGGCGCGCGTTCGATGTTCGGCGACGTCGGCCAGGTTCGTGAGTTCGTTGGGGTCCTCGGCCAGATTGAACAGCATCGAATGGTTCACGAGCGGAAAGCGGTAGAGCTTCCAATCGCCGACACGCAGCGACCGCTGGCCTTTTTCGTAGGCACAGAAAATCGCGTCCCGATGTGTGTGAGTCGTGCCGCGAATGACGTCGCCCACGCTGCGACCCTCGAGGCTTTCCGGCGGCTTCAACCCGGCGAGATCACAGGCCGTGGGAAAGATGTCGAACAAGTACATCAACGCATTCGAGCGACCGTGGTGAATCTTGGGGCCGGCGAAGATCATCGGCGAACGCATCGAATGTTCGTAGAGATTCTGCTTGCCGAACAGCCCGTGACTCCCCATCGCCAAACCGTGATCGGCGCTGAAAATGACGATCGTGTTGTCCAATTCGCCGAGTTGCTTGAGTTGCGCGATGATCCGTCCGATGTGGTGATCGATGGACGAAATGCAGGCGTAATAGTCGTGCAGTTGACGGCGAACGACATCCTCGGTTCGCGGCCACGGGGCGAGTTTTTCGTCGCGACCGGTCATCCAGCCGTTGTCGATGGGATGAAACGGCTTGTAGTTCGGAGGTAGCGGGATCTTGTCGCGATCGTACAGGTCCATCCATTGTTTGGCCGCCACGCGAGGATCATGCGGCCCCGCAAATCCGACGTACATGAACAGCGGCTTTTCGCGGTTCCACGTCTTGTCGAGAAATTCGATTGCGGTGTTGGCCGCCGTGCGACCGTGGTGTCCCGAATTTCGTTCGGCGCCGTCGTTGAGATAGCTGCTGAATTCGAACGCCGTGTGGTAGGTGCGAGCCGTATTGCCTCGCTTCGATTGGTGGTAGGTCACGTAGCCGGCTTTGCGAAACACATCGCCCCATGTGCCTTCCTTCTTCTGCCCTTGATAGCGATACAACGACATCCCACTCAGGGTCATGTGGCGTGACGGATTGCACACCGCTCCCATCGTCGAGCCCATGCAGTAGGCGTTGTTGAACGCAAAGCCTCGCTGGGCCAATTGATCCAGGTTCGGCGTCTTGATCACGGGATTGCCCAGTGCGGCGACTGTGTCCGGCCGCTGGTCATCCGCGAACAAGAACAAAACATTCGGCCGATTGTCGGCCAGAGCCAGGGAATTCATGGTGGTCAAAAGACACAACGCGATCAACAGGATTGGTGTTTTCGTCATCTGGGGCATTCGATTCTCCGGTGCTTGATCGACTCGACTTCCTTGATTCTTCCCGACATCGTTGGGATGAACTCGCATACTATGTGCGTTGGCGGGAGGCTGTACCACCAAGACGATCGGAAACCCAACATGTCGGACACTGGTCTCGGACGGCCGGAGTCAACGTGGTGCAAACGAGCGATCCCGATTGCTCGCTGAATCCGGGCGAATCGTGGATCCGTCGAGTCTTACCAGCGGAGATCAACATGCAGGCGACCAGCGCCTTTCGGCCTCATAACGATTCCCGGCGAAACACCGTTTGGGTCTTGCCCGTGGTGGTGTCTTGTCTCATTGCGGCAGTTCTGTCAATCCGGCGGAGTCCGAATGAACCGGCATCGGCGGACGAGACGCAGGGAACAACCGCGGCCCTGCCGGCAGATGTGTTGGAAGATGTGTTGGAAGAGGATTTCGAGATCCTGCGAGTTGAGTTTCGCGGCTACGTTCTTCCGCTGGAACGTGCCCGGCTGGCCATCCCCTTGACCCGTGCGATTGAATCGAACGACGAAACTGAAGTTTTACGACTGCTCGAACTGGGAGCCGACGCCGATTGGAGTGGACCCGAGTACTCTCGGCGATCCGACACGCGGGCGCCGCTCTTTCGGGCGATCAAGCGAGGCAATCTGCGGATCGTCGAAGCGTTGCTGCAGCGAGGGGCTCGAGTTGGCGGTCCGACACCCGTAGACGTCGTTGCCAGCCGCAATCAATTCAGTCAAACGCCGCTGTATTTCGCCGTTCGTTGTCGGAACCGAGAGATCGTTGATCTCCTGCTGAAGTATGGGGCGATGGTTTCCGCGTCTAACGGCTACAACAAGACGCCGATCGTTGGGACCGTCGAGGAAGCCGACTTTGGCATGTTCAAACACCTGCGATCCAAAGGCGCGGTTTGCAACTTTGAGTCGATGTTTCGCGAGGATCGCGTCGCTTCGCACAGCGTGTTGCATGAGTATCCCGATGAGTACTTTGTCGCCCCATTTTCTGACAAATGCAGCGACTCTTCGTTTTCGCTGATGGAATTGGCTCGGCAATCAGGCAACGCCGAGTTGATTACTGCCGTGAATGAGCAGTTCGAGCGGTCGCCGGAATTCCGGCCGGACTTGCAGGCTGTTGTCGCCGTTCGTTTGAACGATGCAAATTCACTTCGCCGGTTGATCGCGGGCGGATACGACGCCTCGAAATATGAGCCTAAGTATTCCCACGCGGGCACGCTTTTGGATCTGGCTGCGTCGTTGAATCGTGCCGAGTGCTTTGAAGTCCTAAAGCAATCCGGAGTCAAGCAAACAAAGGTTGCGGAGAAAGACTCCCCATTGCGTTTGTTGGTCGCGTCCGGATCGGTCGAGCAGCTGAAACAACGGCTTGCGCAAGGATCTGAATTCGGCCCTTACAAACCCACCCAGGGCTCGCCGCTCAGACTAGCGGTTCGGGCGCAGCAGGAAGCCATGGTCAGGTTTCTCTTGAAGCGACCCGAAGCAAATGCTGAATGGCTGGCCGATCCGCTGCTGCTGCTGACCGCATTACCATACCTTCGTAACAATCACAGACTCCGCTTCTCGTCCGCCATTTGTCGAACCCTGATCGAAGCTGGAGCGAGCATCCGCTCCAAACCCGTTAACAAAGTCCAGCCGGACGAGAACCCCCTGATCCGCGCGGCGAGTGCCGGATGGCGGGACGTTTACGAGATGTTGGCCGAACGGGAACCGGCATTGGTCAACGATTCAAAAGCACTGCAATCCGCCGCATACGCCAATCAAACTGCGATGTGCCAAGCCTTGCTTTCTCGCGGGGCGGACCCCAACAGTCGCGAGCTTCCGCATCGAAAATCGCCGCTGGACTACGCCATGTTCAATCGAAACGGCGAACTCGTCCAACTGCTGATTGAGGCAGGCGCGAAGAAGGCTTACCCGGAGCAGCTTGACGTGTCGAAGGGTTACGCCCACTTTGAAGAATATGCGCATCCGCTTTATCACGCGGCACTCGTGGGAGACACCAACTTCTGCAATCTGCTCATCCAACAGTTTCCACCTGCGAAGATGTGGCAGGCGTTGCAGCACGAACCGTATGAGTACGACAACGACATTCAATACTTCGACAAAGGGAACACACCTCTCTTTGCGGCGATCTACGGAGACCACGTCGAGACACTGCGATTGCTGCTGGCCCAGGCGTCGCAAATCGATGAGAACGGCGAGCCGGTGAGCGACATCGATGCACGCAACAAGTTCGGTGCGACGGCTTTGCACGAGGCAGTCATTTACGGTTCGTCCAAGTGCGCGCAGCTTCTGCTTGCCGCTGGAGCCGACATCACGATTCCACGGTTTCCGGATGCCGAAGGCCGAGGAGATACGCCGCTTCACTTGGCAACTCATTCACCATTCGCGGCTCACATGCACGAGCGGCTGCAACACGGTCCCGACGTGGATGCCATCTTTCCCATGCTCGTCGCCGCGAACATCAGGCACGACGATCCTGGGTGGTTGAACCGCAAGAACAAGCAAGGGGCGACGCCACTGCACAATCACGCTCGAGCAGGTCATCGAGCGGCCTGCCAAAAGCTGTTGGCGCTCGGAGCGGACGCGAATGCTGTCTCGGACGTTGGCGATACGCCCTTGCTTTCCGCAATCATCGGTCGCTACCCGATGCATCCGGTCCATGAATCCAAGCGAAAGTACCGCAGCCGAATTTGTCTGGACCTAGTCGAGGCGGGGGCGAAGTTTGACGAACACGCCGGAAGGTTTAAGACGAGTTACTACACAGTGGCGTATCGATTCGGCCTTTATGACTTGTGTGACGCATTGTTGGCTCGAGGCGTTGCTCCCAACATTCAAGCGGATGCTGGCGAGTACTTATGCTCCGCCGTCAAACATCAGCGGCTCGATCTGCTCAAGCAATTGATCGAAGCCGGGGCCGACGTGAATGCGCGCGATTCCCAAAAGAATACGGCACTCCACTTGGCCGCATCGGCACATGACTTCGAGTCCTGCCAAAGACTGTTGGCAGACGGATCCGATCCGAATCTCAAGGACGACCAAAACCGAACGGCACTCTTCTGCGTGTTCTACCGCTTCCTAAATCACGTCAAACAATTCGCCTCGTCCGATCCACGGGCAACGCAAGAGAAAGCCTACCGTCTGTTGCAATTACTTTTGAATGCCGGAGCAAATCCCAATGCGAAGGGAACCCACAAAAACGTGACGATCCTGAAAGCGTACGACAACATGCCGGTCAGATTCCGCCAGTTGGTCGAAGCGAAGATCGAGGCAATCACTCGGGCGAATCAGCCAGCTCTCCCGTAGGCACGGACGGGCGGAAATTGAGACTGATTGCGGCGCAGGCTGACGCGCGGAGATTCAAGAGCGTGTAACTGTTCTTGCGCCGTTTCAAGCAGGCAATGGCTCA
>JAQBZS010000580.1 GCA_027622115.1 Planctomycetota bacterium
AAAGTCCACTGCCCGCCAAATCTGAAAGACGTAAACCCGACCCCGGAAAGTGACAAACTCGAACTAAGGATCCAACGAATTTGTACGCTCATGACCGTCAGTTCATTCGACATCATTCGTCGGTGCGAAGTCATGTTACGATTGGAGCGACCGCCTCCAAGATCGAGTCCCACTCATGGACGAACAGGAATGAAGAGCCGCACCCCGATGATTGAAGACACGCGCCAACGATGCGTCGTTGCGATTTCGTTCGCTCTCTTGTGGATCATTGTCGGCAGCCGAGCCGAGATTCTCGCCGACGATGCCGGTCCACCGACCACACTGGTCATCGACAAGCCGCGTGTCGTGCTGATGGATGTGCCGGTCCCGAAGGTCGTCATCCGCGTTTCGCGGGAATCGATGTCCAAAGACGCCGCGTCGACCGATCACGTTGTGCAACTGCATGGACTTGAGTTGGTCGGCTTTGATGACGTCGACTTGACGAGAGTGGCTGTGCGTGTGAATGGTGAGCCGTTGATCTTCGAGTCGGATCTCAGGTTGGGTCGTAAGGTCTTCATCAGCGAAGACACAATTCGCATGGAAGGCGAGATCTCGGCGTCTGCTGAAGTGATACGAGTCAACCGCTGGTGGAGCATCGTCCCACCATTGTTGGCGATTGTCTTGGCGATGTGGATTCGCAACGTATTTGTCGCCTTGCTGGCAGCCGTTTTCGTCGGGGCCACGATCATTCTCGGCGGTGACGTGTTTACCGGTTTGCTGCGAACGGTCGACTCGTACCTGCTGACACAATTGACTCCGACGCGGGACTACTTTTCGTCGATTGTGGCAGCGTCCACATGGAACGAATTCATTGCTCGATTGGTCCCCGTGGATGGTGACTATTTTCAGATTCAAGTCGTGGTGTTCACGTTGTTTCTCGGTGCCACCATTGGAGTGATGACGGAAAGCGGCGGCACTCGCGCATTGGTCCAACGGATGGCCCGGCTGACCGATTCCCGCACGCGTTGCCAATTACTGACATCGTCGATGGGTCTGGCGGTGTTCTTCGATGACTATGCCAACATGCTGCTGGTCGGCAGCACGATGCGGCCCGTGACGGACCAGCAGCGAATCTCGCGCGAAAAGCTGGCGTTCCTGGTGGATTCGACCGCAGCACCGGTGGCTGGGTTGTCGGTGATCAGCACGTGGGTGGCGGTTGAAGTCGGCTTGATCAAGGACGCGTTCGCGACGCAACAACTGATGCTCGCCGGCGCGAGTGTCGAGGACTCCGCATGGTGGGCGTTTCTGTGGTCGCTGCCGTATCGCTTCTATCCGCTGTTGTTGCTGGTCTTCGTATTCGCGGTGGCTCGGACGGGACGCGACTTCGGGCCGATGCGTCGTGCGGAATTGCGAGCATTCACAACTGGGCGACTCACAGCCGGTGCCGATCCGTCCGTCTCGACGACCACGGACATCAACGCTGACTCAGTTCCAGCTTTCGCCACGAATCAGCCACGTTTGGAATCACTCACGATCCTCAATGCCGTGCTGCCGATCGTGGTGCTCGTGACCAGCGTGATCGTCGGCATGTTGTGGCAACCGGACGATTCCATTCGAATGTTGATGTACGCCGCGATTGCCGCATCGACCACGGCCGTCTTCACGGCGTTTGCCACGCGAGCACTCTCGATTTCGGGCATCGTGCGCGCTTGGCTGTTGGGCGTCAAAAGCATGTTGCTCGGCGTGGTCGTGCTGGTTTTGGCTTGGGGTATCGCGGACGTCTGTTCTCCCGACAACTTGAACACGGCGACGTTTCTGGTCGACCTGACCGGCAATCTTGTATCGCTTTCTTGGATGCCGGCGCTCGCATTCTTGCTGGCGGCGGTGGTGTCGTTTGCCACGGGCAGTTCGTTCGCCACGATGGGATTGCTCGTTCCGCTGTTCATCTCCATGACCAGCATCCTCTTGACCGAAGCCTCCGTGACAACCGAGCAGATTCCGGACAACACGATCATGCTGGCGACGATCGGAGCCATCCTGGCCGGCGCGATCTTTGGCGATCACTGTTCGCCGATCTCGGACACGACAGTGCTGTCGTCGGCAGCGAGCGGTTGCGATCATCTGGACCATGTGGCGACGCAATTGCCGTATGCGTTGGTCGTGGGTGCCGTCGCGCTGGTGTTCGGCTACATCCCGTCCGGTTTCGGAGTCTCGCCCTGGATCACTTTGCCGGTCGCGAGTCTCGCGGTGATTGGAATTTTGCGATGGCTCGGTCGCACACCCGAGAACCCCATCGACGGTCCCGAAGTTTCGCCGCAATTCGTGACGTGAGTATGGCTTTCAAATCGCCCACATCACCCGAAAACGGCAACCGCTCGGTCGTCACCGCGGCAACCACGCATTGATTGCTATCGTTCCGTCGCGAATTCGTTCGCGTTGACAGGCTCCAGGACGGTGACGAGCATATCGCTCCATTCGCCGGGGAGTCCGGAAATGGATCATTTGTCGTGTCAGGGAGGCGATATGAGCCACTTTTTACAGCTTGAACAACTCGATGGATCCATCTCGCTGCTGACGATTGATACGCCGGACAAAAAGGTGAACACGCTCGGCGAGACGGTCCTGCGCGAACTTTCGGACGTCATCGGACAACTCGAACAAGACGCCGGTGTTCGCGGTCTGTTGTTTCGCAGCGGCAAGCCCGGTCAGTTCATCGCCGGGGCCGACTTGCATGAATTGGGGGGCCTCATCCACGCCACCCCGGACGAACGGCGAGAGAAGCTGGCCGCCGGACACGGACTCTTCGATCGCATTAGCCGCTTGCCGTTTCCGACGGTCGCGTTGATTGACGGAAACTGCATGGGAGGCGGCACTGAACTCGTGCTGGCCATGGACGCACGAATTGCGTCTTCCACTTCGAAAACCAAGATCGCGCTTCCCGAAACAACGATCGGGCTCATTCCCGGTTGGGGCGGGACGCAACGCATGCCGCGGTTGATCGGCATTCATCACGCCATCGACATGATCTGTGGCGGACAACCCGTCAGCGCACAACGAGCCGCCGAACTGGGGCTCGTTTTTGATGCGGTGCCCGTCGAGCGGTTGGTGGATGAAGGGCGGCGGTTGATCGAGCAATTCATCGAGACCGAGCAGTGGAAACGAGACCGCACCCAGCGCAGCCAGCCGTTCGGTTTGAGCGAAGACCAATTCAACTTTGCATTTGCCTGTGCGGAAGGCGGCGTCAAAGCCAAGACCAAAGGCCAATATCCCGCACCGCTCGCCGCGCTGCGTGCCATCAAGGAAGGCATCAACTTGCCGCTTGAAGAAGGGTTGCAGGTTGAACGTGACATCTCGATGGAAGTCATGGGTAGCGAGATTTCGGCGAATCTGATTGGCGTCTTCTTCATGCAGAACGCGCTGTCGCGCGATCGCGGAGTGGAATCGGACGTCGCGGCGCGAACGGTCAATCAAGTCGGCGTGTTGGGAGCCGGGCTGATGGGAGCGGGCATCGCCACGGCACATGCGCGTTCCGCCGTTTCGACGACGCTGGTGGATGTCGACAACGATCGCATCGCCGCCGGACTGGGAAGCGCCCGCAAGGTTGTGGAAGGGCGAATCAAGATCGGACGAGCCACCCCGGAAGACTTGGCGTCCATGTTGCAAATGCTGAGCACATCGACGTCGCAGCAATCGTTCGCCGGATGCGACGTGGTTGTTGAAGCAGTGCCGGAGAACGAGGAACTCAAGACGAGTGTCTACAAATCCTTGGCCGGCGTGATGCGCGAAGACGCGATTCTGGCCAGCAATACATCGACGATCTCCATCACGCGGATGGCCGAATCCTCGCCGAATCCCGAACGATTCGTGGGGATGCATTTTTTCTATCCGGTCGACCGCATGGGTTTGGTCGAAGTCATCCGAGGCGAAAAGACCTCGGACGAAACCGTGGCGACGATTGTGGAACTCGCGCGGCGAATCAAGAAAACGCCGATCGTGTGCAACGACTGCCCCGGTTTCCTCGTGAACCGCATTCTGTTGCCGTACATGAACGAGTCGCTGTTGATGCTGACGGAAGGCGCGTCGATGGACCACATCGACAAAGTCGCCACGCGATTCGGCCTGCCAATGGGGCCGATCGCCTTGCATGACCTCGTCGGTCTGGACACGGCCTGTTCGGCGGGAAAAGTGATGGTCGCCGGTTTCGCGGATCGAGCCGTGCAATCACCACTGCTGCAAGCGATGGTGGATGCCGGTCGCTTGGGCAAGAAGTCTGGAGCCGGATTTCGCAAGTATGTCGGTAAGAAGCAGACCCCTGCGTTGGACGCGGACTTCGACACGCTTCTCGATGGACACCGCACTGATCAACGCGAGTTTTCCGACCAAGAAATTCAAGACCGCCTCCTGTTGCCGATGCTGCTTGAAGCGTCTCGGGTTTATGAAGAAGAAATCGTCAGCACCCCGAGCCACGTGGACATGGGCTTGATTCTGGGCATTGGATTCCCGCCATTTCGAGGCGGTTTGTTTCGCTGGTGCGACCAGCCAGGTTGCAGGGCGCTGCTGGAATCCGCGAGCCAATACGAACTCGGCCCCCGATTCGTACCGAATTTGTTACTCAAGGACATGGCCAGAGCGGGGGTTAAGTTCTATGAGAAGTAGACTCAACCTGTTCGAACTCGGACAATTGATCGGACTGATCCGTCAAATTTCCTGACCATCTTGCGCAGGATTTCACGGACTAACGTCGGCCCAGCGTGCTCGCGCCACCTAGCTGATCCACAAATCGTGTGATAAAAGGAACGAACAAAGTTTGTCCGTAAAATTGACAGGCGCAGGCCTGATTCGTGGGAGTCTCCATGGCAGCCGATCTCAAGAAATTCGCCGCCGACTATTGGAAGCGCGGCAACGAAGCGTTCGCCAAGGAAAACTGGGATTACGCCATCGATTGCTTCACCAAGTCCGTCGAATTCGCGCCGGATAATCTCACCTATCGACAGACGCTCCGTGGAACCGTTCGCAAGAAGTACAAGGACAACAAGTCCGGCGCGAAGATGGCCTCCGTCAAGCTCATGGGCGTGAAGGGGAAAATCAAAAAGTCTCGGATGCAGAAGGATTGGAAAAACGTCGACAAGCTGGCGGAAGAAGGTCTGCGGGTGAATCCGTGGGACGCGTCTCTGAATGCCGCCGTGGGTGAAGCGTGCCTGCACCTGGAATACGGTGAGATCGCGGTGTTCGCTTATCAGCGGGCGCTCGAAACGGAAATGGAAAACGTCGCTTACAATCGCGAGTTGGCACGCTTGCTGGAAGATCGCGGCGAATACACCGAGGCGATCAAGCTCTGGGAACGGGTCAAGAAATTGGTCCCGGAAGACACCGAGGCTCGCTCCAAGATCACGCAGATCGGTGCCC
>JAQBZS010000581.1 GCA_027622115.1 Planctomycetota bacterium
CCGGGATTGGGTACTCGGACAGCTTCTCCACGCTTGAAGCCTTCGCACCACTGGCGGACGGCGGCGGCGACGAGCTGTGGTTCGCCGACGGCCGGTTCATGGTCAATAACGCGACTAAAGGCAGTGGCATGCTCGGCTTCGGTCGACGCGTCTTGCTCGGTGATCAATGGATTCTTGGCACGAACCTATATTACGACGTTCGCGATACGGGGCTCAGCACGTTTCAACAATTGGGTGGCGGCATCGAGTTGCTCGGCGATTGGTTCGACCTGCGCGGCAACTACTACATGCCCGGTATCGCGGACACGCGAGACGAACTGGGTAACCGCTTTCAAGGCACGCGCTTGTTGCTGGATCGCGCCGAAGTTGCGATGCGAGGCGCGGATGTAGAAGTCGGCGTCACGCTGCCGCCCGTGTTTAATACGCAGACGCGAATCCATGCCGGGTTGTATCACTTCGGTGGCAGCGGCGCGGAAGACGTCAACGGCTGGAAGGCTCGTGCGGAAGTCGCCCTGCCGGGAGGGTTCACGGTCGATGCCACGGTCAATGACGACGACACGTTTGGACAAACATTGATTGTGGGCGTGGCATTTCGCTGGTTGCAGGCGATTCGACCGGCGGGGCCACAGCCGGATTATCCGGGAGTCCGCGGATTCCGAAACGGCTACGAACCACACATCAGCCGATCGGTTCGAGATCGATTGGCCGAACCGGTCGAGCGGCTGCAAAACATTGTCGTCACGATCGATGACGGGACGCCCGCGATCGATCCCGCGACCGGCCAAGTGCTCAACATCCTGCACGTGTCGAACACCGGCAACAGCGACGGCTCGTTCGAGAATCCCTATCAGACGTTCGCTCAGGCTTTGGCCGATCCTCGTGCTCCGGGTGGGATCATCTACACGCCACACGGGGGGACGTTTACCGAAGACCTGAATCTCGTGCCGGGAGTCCACGTGCTGTCGAACGCGCCGCTGCAATTCGTGCAGACCCAACTTGGTCAGCAGATGTTGCCGCTGTCGGGCGTGAATCCGGACTTGTCGAACTTGCCATCGCGAATCGTCGGCAACGTGGTTCTGGCCGATCGAAACGTCATCGACGGATTTGCCGTCACCGGCGGCATCAGTGGAGCCGGTGTGCGATCCGCAAATATCATGCGCAACCGTATTTCGAACAATCTGGGCGTGGGGATCAATCTCACCGCCGTGGACAACGCGGGAGATCGCATCGTCATCGCCGACAACATCTTCGCGGCGAATGGGCTCGCGGGCGTGACCATCGACGGCACCACGGTCAACGCCGACCTGCAACGAAACGTCGCCGACAATCAAGTCCTGTCCGGTTTCATTGTGACATCGCAGGACTTCGGGGGAGTGGTCGTCGGCAATCGGGCCGAGTCCAATCTTTTGACGGGCATCAGTCTGTCGGGAACCAACACGGTGTCGGCGACGGTCAGCAACAACGTGACCAACGGCAATCTTGTATCCGGCATCTTCATTTCGAATACCGATTCGTTTTCCGGCGTGATTTCCGACAACACAGCCAACGGCAACCAAGGCAATGGGAACAACCAAGCTGGCGGTGTCTCGGTCTTTGCCACAAACTTCACGGGCAACATCACCGGGAATTCGACAAACTTCAATTTGGTGCCCGGCCTGTTGGTGGTCACGACCAACTTCACCGGCGACGTTTCGTCCAACACCGCGACGACCAACGTGCTCGGCGGGCTGGGAATCGCATCGACGACGTTCAGCGGCAACATCTCGAATAACAGCACCACTACGAATTTGGTCAACGGCATGCTGCTCGCCGTCGGGCAAATGAACGGAGCGATCTCGGGAAATACGGCGACTGCGAATGTCCTCGAAGGCATTCAGGTGTTCTTCGGCAGCAACGGCCCATCGACGGTCGGCGTCACGGGAAACACGTTGCTGGGCAATAACCTCGGCACCAGCCGCGATTTCTTCTTGCAGAACACCGGCACGGAAGCGGTGACCGTGGAGTTCAGCGGCAACAAAAGTTCCAACATAGTGCCTGCCGGAGAATTCAATTACGACTTCAGCAATACCGGCGCGGGGTCACTGACGGTTGTGCCCGAGAAGAACGATGGTGGCGTCGGCAGTTCGGACGCGACAGTTGCGATTCCGTGATTCGCGCCACGCCGAAGTCGAACGCTGATTCGATGTTGGAAACGCCGGTCAAGCAAAGTACTGCACCGCGTTGCGAAACAGCTTCAGGCCGTCCCCGTCCCCGCGCAGTCGCAGTCGCGTCCAATTCGGGTGTTGCGTCGCGTGGATGAATCGTTCCGGATGCGGCATCAAGCCGAGAACTCGACCGGACCGATCGCTCAGTCCAGCGATGTTCGCAATGGACCCGTTGGGGTTGTCCGGATAGCCCAGCGGTTCCAACGAACGTCCGTCGGACGCCCCGTTCCGGCTTTGGTAGCACAAGCCGATTTGGCCATGCTCTCGCCATTGTTCAACCACGCGCGGATCAGTCACGGCGATGCGGCCTTCCGCGTGCGCGATGGGAAGTTCGATCTCGTCGATGTCTCGCAGAAAGACGTTTTGGTCGGCTTGGACTTGGAGCCTCACCCATAAGGCCGTGTATTTGCCGTTGTCGTTCCAGGTCAGCGTGGTGTTGCGAGGTGCCGCGGGAGCGACCGCCCCGTCCGGCAGAATTCCGGCTCGGAGCAACACTTGAAACCCATTGCAGATCCCCAGCACCAGCTTGTCCGCCGCGAGAAATTCGTTGACCACGTCTCCCAATTGCCCCTGCATTTGCCGACCGAAAATTACGCCGGCACCGACGTCGTCGCCGTAGCTGAATCCGCCGGGAATGCACAGTAGTTGGAACTCGGACAAGATCGCAGGATTCTCAAGCAATCGAAACAAGTGCACGCGCTGAACCTGCGCGCCGCACGATTCAAACGCGAACGCGGTTTCTTCGTCGCAATTGGTTCCAGGGGCACGAAGCACACAGATGCGCGGGACTGACATGGCAATTTCTTTGTCGGTGGTAAGCGATAACGATCGTCGAACGGCAGGTCATGGGTATCGAAAATCGAAAATCAAAAATCCAAAGCGGCGGAGTGTAGTTGACCCGATTTGCGTCTCGCCATCTTCCGCCTACGCGACGGGCTTCACCGACCGAGCCAACTCGGGAGCGGTGAGTCTCTTAGCAGTGAAATCCTGCGCCATGAAATCCTGCGCCAGTTGGTCAGAAATTTGACGGATCAGTCGGATCGGACAGATCGGTCCGACGAATTGCCCGACTGGGAGACCGAACAGTCGCGCGCCACGCACCTCGCGGCAGCCGGCCGACTCTCCAGCGTCTTGAAAGTGGGCAATCTATGTCGGTCGTGCGTCTTCGAACCGATACACGTCCGGCAATCGATCTCAGAACCTGCATAGGCGTCAAAAACTGTCCTTTCCCAAGTCGATAAGAGGGCAGCGGAATTGGATTGCACCGGTGACACGGATTGTCCACCGATTGTCAATTCTCCGTATCGTTCCACGCACACCGCTCCGGCGATTGTGAGTGGGCCACTGTCGGGAAAGTCCTGAGTGAACGGTGCTTTGCATCGCAAGTTTCTTGTCCGGCTCCTTGTCGCGATTCGAACAAGTGACTTGTGGCGCAAAGCAGTCCTGCGTCGGCGGTCCCTCGCCGATGTGACTCTTCTTGAAGACCGAAAACACTTCGCGACCCACTTCCCAACACCGCCGCAGATGACTCAGAAAACAGGAGAGATTGGGAGATGAAAATACGCCTTGCTAACACCGCGCCGGGATGGTTGCTGTGTGCGGCAACCAGCGTGATTCTGGTCGGCAGTGCCAATGCCCAGACCACGGAGTCACGGGGCAACCCACCAAAAACACTCGATACCGCGGTCCAACGCGAATTGAACCTGTTGCTCGGTCGCAACAATTCAGCGAATTCGCCAACCACCAAGACCGAACCGAGGACAACGACACGGTCGCGCACGCGTCCCGGATCGTCCACCAAGTCGAAGAAACCGGTCAGCTTGATGCGACGCTGGTTCGGTCCCAAGAAGGTCGAATCCGTTCAGACGACAACGACGGCGACGGCTCCGAAGCCGATCCAACCTGTCGCGGCACAACCGATTCCGACTCCAACCCTTGCATCGAATCCGGTCGAAATTCGGCAGACGTCGAATCAGATCGAGCCGTCGCAGCAGCCCGCCAAGAGTGCGATCGAGATTGAACTCGAAAAACTCTATCAACAAGACGGGCGACCGATGCCGCCCATGAACCTGCGAAGTGCTCCCAACACGAACTTCCCGGTTCCGAACTACAAACCGCAATCGGCGCCCGCTCCATCCGCGAGCACTCAGGCATCAACTGCCTCGCAACCCAAGCGGCGCACGATCGGTGGCTTCTTCCAGAAACTCAATCCGTTCCGCAAGAAGACTCAGCCGACGAAACCGGTTGTCGCTCAAACCAACTCGCCAAACGTCGCACCGGTTCGCCCGGTCGCACAGGCTCGACCTGCTCGATTGCCGTCAGCGGTTGCCGAATCGGTTAAGTCTCCGACGTTGCCCGTCCCGCCGCTTCCGCAACCCGCGACGAATTCCGTCGCCACAACGGACGTCCCCGCGCTGAAGCCGATTCAACCGGCCAAGGCACCGGCAGCAAAGGGCGACGAATTTCCCAATCCGTTCACGGAAGTTTCGGAATCGGAAGCCGACTCGAATCCTGCCGTCGCCAATACCAAGCCGGCGACATCCGCAGGGACGATCAAGCCCGTCGCCGTCCAGCCGGCTCCGGCCGAAGAGAATCCGTTCACGGGCCTCACTCTGGATGAGCCGAAAACCAAGGCCGCTCCGCAAGTCGCTTCACCCGAACCCAGCAAGATCAATGCCCCGGGCTCGGTCGGGACCGAGATCAAGCCGATCGCACCGAATCGCCTGCCGCCGGCCACAATCGTGGAAAGCCCGAAAGAACTGCCCAAACCCAACGCGATTGAAACCGCCAAGGCCGAGGACAAGGCTCCGGCGCCCCAAAAGCACGCCGACAAACTCCAGCGAATCGCTGCCCGCTCGGGAATGAAGGGTCTCAAGGGCTTCTGCCCAGTGGCTCTTCGAGACGAACGCGATCTGTTGGACACCAAGTCCGAATTCCGCTCGACCTACGGCTTGAAGACCTACCAGTTTTCGTCCGCCGCCGCCAAAGCCCGCTTCGACCGGTCTCCCACGAAGTACGCTCCGGCTGCTGAAGGGTTCGACGTAGTGAAACTTGCCGAAGACACGCAAGACGTGGAAGGCGTGCTCGACAACGCGGTGTGGTACAAGGATCGCCTGTATCTGTTCGCCAGCAAGTCGAACATGCAGAAGTTCGTCGCCAGTCACGCCGACTTCTCCATCG
>JAQBZS010000582.1 GCA_027622115.1 Planctomycetota bacterium
GCCGCGGTGGATGGAGTGCTTACCGGCGTTCCCGCCGAGCCGTCCTGCTGCGACGCGTACCCGATTAGTCCAACGGTTCCTGCCAGCAGCAATGTTCCGGCGGCTGCGATACTTGTCCGTTTCATCTCGTTCTCCTTGTGGTTGGGAAAAAGGTTGAGTGTTGAGAGTCGAGTGTTGAGAGGTGCGATCACTCGACTCTCAACTCTCGACCCTCAACTCGTCAGGGTTTCAGTGCATCCAACGTGGTCCCGCAACTGAGCATCTTCTGACCCATGTATGGGTTGTGTTTTTCGGGGCTCCACCAGAGCCAGTTCTCGTAGCCGACCTTCGCCATGCCGCAGCGGAAGGCGAACACGTCCTTACCGAACAGAGTCTGCCCGCCGTTCTCCGACAGCAGCGTGAACATGTCGCGGCTGATGCGGCCGTAGGCGATGCGGGCGGCTTTCAGATCGGCTGGACCCTTGCCGCCAATCTCGGTCGCGTGTTTGGCGATCGTGGTCGCCGCCTTCTGCAACTCGACGGCTCCGGATTCGGATGCAAGCCGAGCCAACTGTTGACTCGCAGCAACCATCGCGTCCGCTTGCCCTGCGATCGGTTTCAACTGATCTTCGGTCAGCGATGTCGTGAGTTTGTAATACCCGTCAAGCACCTTGCGGACGCCGCCCGCCAGTGGTTCGCCGAGTGCGCTTTCCAGCGTGGCCGGCTGATCTTTCGGCGGCAGCATTTTGGCGAGCACATTCTGAAACTGGGCTTCCGCGTTGATCAGAAACGCACCGGCCGTCACGACCTGCTCACCGGGACGCAGTCCAGCCAGCACGGCGTGATAGCGCCGCCGCGAGAAGGCTGAGGGCTCAGAGCCGAGAGCTGAGGGCTTTGCGATGGCGTCCGTTTGCCCTCCGCTCTCCGCACTTAGCCCTCCGCCGTCATAAAGCCAGCGATCACCAATCCGTAGTTCACGCGGCTGGAATGATCCTTCGCTCTGCCGCACGATCGCCACCGCTCGCTGACCCGTCCACATAACGGCGTTTTCCGGGACCGCCAGCACGCCGGGCCAGTCGCGGCGGAACTGCATGCGGGCGAACATGCCGGCCTTCAGCGTGTGCGCGGCGTTGTCGACGATGACGCGGATCGGCACCGTGCGTGTGCCCGCCTTGACCATGTGGTCGACGAAGCTGACCGTGCCTTCAAACGTCTCGTCCGGCAACGACGTGACCGTGATGCCGACCTTCGTGCCCAGCGGCACCTGCGACACTTCGTCTTCAAAGATGTCGGCGAAGACCCACATCCGCGACAGGTCGAACAGCTTGTCGCCTTCCATGACGTACTGGCCTTCCTGCACGTGTCGCATGTGGACGGTGCCGCTGGCCGGTGCGTAGACCGGGATCGTGTGGCTGACTTTTCCTGCCTTTTCGAGTCGCGCGATCTGATCCGATGTCGCGCCCTGATCGAGCAGTTTTCGCCGTGACGCATCCATCATCGACTGGCGCAGATTGAGCCCCGTAGCGTCGGCCTTCATCTGCATCGCAATCAGATACTCCTCCTGAGCGACGATCAGATCGGGGCTGTAGAGTTCCGCGAGCAGGTCGCCCTTGTGGACGTGGATGCCTTTGTAATTGACGTGCAGCTTCTCGATGCGGCTCTTGCCTCGCACCCACGACGTGATCATGGTCAGAAGCCGTTCGTCGTAGGCGATACGGCCGGTGGTATCGGTCTCGCGATACAGCTTGCGACGCAGCACGGCTTCGGAAACGACTCCCGCCTGTTGCACCTGTCGAACCGTCAGCGTCAACTCGCCGGGCGTCGAGTCTGAGCCTCCGCCTTCCAGCAGCACGAGCGCCATGTTGCAGATCGGGCAGACATCATTGGCGTTCTTCCGCTTGATCTGCGGGTGCATCGGACACCAGTAGACGTCGTCCGAATCGTGCGAATGCTGCACGAATCCAGCCCACTCCAGCACCAACTGCGCGAGCGTTTCGGCCCGCTGCCGCCATTCCGGCTTCGCATACAGAGCCGCACTGGTGCCGAGCAGCAGAACAACGATGATCGATTTGCCCCAGTGGTGCAGGGCCAGGCGCAGTGGTGATTTCAGAAGGCGTAACATGTCAGAACCCGGAAGGCTGAGGGCCGAGGTTGGAGAGCGGAGGGCTTCGGTCTCGCACAGGAGTCAACAGAGGGAACAGAGAATCGAGTGTGGGCCTCTGTTTTCTCTGTGTTCTCCTGTTCAAAACCGCGCACCGATGACCGCTGAAAAAACGGTGACGTTGCGAGCGGATCGAAGGCGGTCGATCGTTCCGGCACTCAGCCCTCGACTCTCCGCCCTCCGCGCGCAAAGCGGGCGCCGGAGTTCTGATTTACGTCTGCAACAGCACGTGCAGAGCCTGAAGCGTGTTGGGTCGGACTCCAGCGACGGCGGACTCTTCATTCCAGCCGTGCGAGTCTTTGACTTCGACCGTCACGAGTTCCGGTGCGGTCTGACAGAAAGCCAGCACCAGCGAGCCTGCCAGCTCTCGGCCATCTTCATGCGGCACTGGCGTCCGCTGCTGTTTCGGAGCATCCACACCACAGCACGCCATCCCGCAGCATTTCCCATCCTTCGTCCCGCAGCAGCACGTCATCGTCGCAGAATCATCAACTGCAACCGTTCCCTCGCCACTCACCGCCCCCAGAAAGGTCGGCGACACCATCGCCAAACACAGACTGAAAATCAGCCCAGCGACGACCAGCGATCGAATTGTGCGGGAGGAATGGAACATCTCAGCAATTATACGCTGGTGCGAGACACACAACGAGGTGATTCGAATAAATCGCAAACGGCGGCCCGTGACAGATGCACGCGATCGCATTGATGCGGCTGACAGTTGAATCAGAAACTGCCGCAACGATCGCGCATGGCTTCAAGCGTTTCAGAAATGTCCGGAGCGAGTGGGGCTTCGAAGCACATTCGCTGCTGAGTCTGCGGGTGATCGAATTCCAGGCGGTGCGCGTGCAATGCCTGTCGCGCGAGCAACGGCCGATCTTCCGCATTCGCGATCCCGGAAGCGACGTCGCTCAGATTGAGACATCGGCGACCGGCATAATGCAGGTCCGCCACGATGGGTCGCTTGAGGTGCAACATGTGCAAGCGAAGCTGATGCGTGCGACCGGTTTGCGGATGCAGACGCACGTGCGTGAAACCGTCGAAGCGTTCGACGACCTCGTAGAATGTCTTGGCAAAGCGAGCGTTACTGCCCTCGGCGCAGTTCTGCATTTTCTCGCGTTGTTTGGGATGTTTACGGATGTACGTCTCGATGTAGTCCGAATCGAACTCCAGTTGCCCGTACACGATGGCCTGATAGGTCTTTTTGACAGTGCGTTTTTCGAATTGCTCGCTCAACCGGCCGTGGACTTGGTTGTCCTTGGCGACCACCAACACGCCGCTCGTGTCGCGGTCCAAGCGATGCACGATGCCCGGACGATGCCGACCGGCAACATCGCTCAACCGATCGAAGTGGAATTGCAGCGCGCCGGCCAGAGTACCTCGGTAATTGCCCTTGCCGGGATGCACGATCATCCCCGCTGCCTTGTTGATGACAATCAGCGATTCATCCTCGTGAACGACGTCCAGCGGGATGTCTTCCGGGACGAGACTTGAATCCGGCAAGTCCGGCAGGCAGACGGAAAGCCGATCGTTGACCCGCAGACGTCGCGACGGCTTCACCGACAAGCCGTTCACGAGCGTCGATTCCTGCGACACCGCCTTTTGCAGCAACGCGCGGCTGTAATTCGGAAACAACCGCACGAGATAATGATCAAGCCGCCAACCGTGGGCTCGTGATTCAACCGTAAGTTCCAACGGTTGGTCGGAAAGCTCGATCGAAAGCGGCGAGATGTCTTCGTCGCTCATGGACTGACCGTTTTGGCCTCGGGCTTCTTCGCGACCGGTTTCTCCGCGGTCTTGGGAGTCGGTACGGTCGTCTTCGGCGTCGCGGGGATTGATTTCACCGCCGGTGGTTTTGCTTCCGGAGTTGGTGTTACTTCCGTTTTGGTGGCTGGCGTTGTGTCCGGTATCGGATTCACTTTCGGAGTTCCATCACCAGCCGCACCGGGAAATGTCTTTTCGACCGGAATCGTCTTGCTTGAAGAATCCGGCAAATCCGGAATCGCCTTAATTTCGCGTTTGCCTTCCGGAACCGTGTCAAACGGCGGGGCTTCAAATCCGAGACCCTGCGGATCGACGAGTCGTTCAATACTCGGGAATCTCCATTTGTCGAGCGCGCTGGGAATATGGTCGTCGATCTTCGGGTGACCGTCCGGCAATAAACTGCTACTCGAAGTTTTGGGAGGCAGACTCGCCGCACGAATCGCCGCCCGTCGTTCTTCTGCGGATTCCGGCGACAGATTTTGTTCTCGGAACCACGCGTAAAACGCTTGTGAGTGCTCGGACTTCAATCGCTTGATGCGTTCCGCCACCACTTCGGCATAAATCGATTCGGGATAGTTCTTGGCAAACGTTTCGTACGCTGCAATGGGATCCTTGCCCTTGCTCTCGACACCGTCCCATTCGGCTTCAATACACTGAGCCAATCCAAACGACGCCTGTTCCAGCACAATCTGCGGCGGAGGGGGATTGGCTTCCAAGACTTCGGAAAAGAGCTTGTGTGCTAGTTCGAGCGTCTTGTTCGAGCTTTCGCGTTTCGTGAATGAATTTCGGATGCCCTGATCCAAGTGCCGCTGAGCCGCTTTCACGCGAGCAATCATCCCAGGCACACTGTCGGGGTATTTTTCGCCGACGGTTTCCAGTTGTCCGGCATCACCGACACCCGTCACCAACGAAACGCCGAGGCCGTCCCAACCGGGTTCCGGTGCCATCTCTCGTTTGAAGATGTACCAGCCGACGGCGGTGATGAGCACAACAGCGCTCATCGTGAGCAAAATCGAATTGCCGTGTTGTTTGAAGAACGGGCTAAAAGTTTCCTTGCTGCGATTCAGCAACCGCTTGAGTTCGTTCTCTTGCAGTCGATGGCGTTCTTCACCCTTCATCGTAATCCGTCCTAGCGAGACAACCTGCGGTCACGGTTGATAAACACAAATCGCGGGCAATCAGACATCGCCCGCGATCTCGTGAAACAGCGTGTTTTGTGCGGCGACAGTGAGTCGAAACGTCTGTCGTTCGCCCGTTTGGGCAACTTGCGCGGAGTATAAGAGTGGCTCACAAGGAGCGTCAAGATGCTGCCTTTTCGAGCAAATCCGCACATCCGCATCCGCATCGCGATGTGGAGATGCAGGGGAGGGCGTTGTCTGGATGGCTGGGTCGGGTGGTTCAAAGTTCCTGAGTCTAGTAGCTTGTCAGTCGTGGCTTCCACCGGCACGGGGGCGCACGGGGCCGGTGGAGAGCACATAG
>JAQBZS010000583.1 GCA_027622115.1 Planctomycetota bacterium
TCGGTCCAGTTGCGGAGCGACTTGCCGGCAGGTTCTCACGAGCGTCTCCGCACGACCGCGAGAATCAATACAGACGGCCCGCTTACGGTGCGCGAGTCCTCGCACTAAATTCACAATCGCGAACTTTCATTCCGCAAAAAAGAAACGACACGAGGGACAACATGTCGAACTCACCGGAAGCCGCCGAACCGAGCCTCTATGAACGACTTGGCGGCGTGTATTCGATCGCCGACGTCGTGGACGATTTCATCGATCGCATCATGGACGACCCCCAACTGAATGCAAATCCCAAGGTCGACGAAGCCCACCATCGAGTCTCGCGAGCCGGCTTCAAATATCTCGTCACGGAAATGGTGTGCTGGGCCACCGGCGGCCCACAACAATACACCGGCCGAAGCATGAAGGACTCGCACCAGGATTTGGACATCACCGCGGCCGAGTGGCAGGTGTTTTTGAACGACTTCCAGCAAACACTCGACAAATTCGACGTGCCGGATGCGGAACGGCAGGAACTCTTCGCCATCGTGGACAGCACCAAAGCCGACATCGTCATCGGCTAATGTCCGACTGACATATCCGCGCCGATACCAGTTGCCAAGCTGCTTTCAAGGAATCGTTCCATGCTCGAATCGCGATCTTCGCTCACTCTGATTGCCATCATGCTGCTTGTGAATTCCTCATCCGCCGAAGAGATCTCGCTGCAACTTCGCTTTCAGAAGGAAACCGGCAAGGACAGCGGACGATATCATCGGCTGACCCGGACGGAGTCTTGGCAGCCGAAGGAAACCGCCGTCATCGTGTGCGACGTTTGGGATCTGCATCACTGTTTGAATGCCGTGCGTCGGCTGGAAGAATTCGCGCCGCGCTTGAACACGGTGCTTGCGAACGCCCGCGAACGTGGGGCCACGATCATTCACTCGCCCAGCGATTGCATGCCGGCCTACGTCAAACATCCCGCCCGTCAACGAGCCGTCGCTGTCCCCAGACTCGAACCGTTCCCGCAAGATATCGAGCATTGGTGTTCGCGGATTCCATCGGAGGAACGAGCCGCGTATCCGATCGACCAGTCCGATGGCGGCGAAGACGACGATCCCGCCGAGCACGCCAAGTGGGCCGCCGAGCTGAAAGCCAAGGGCCGCAATCCCGGCACACCCTGGAAGCGACAATCGGACCGAATCACCATCGACGCCGACCACGATTTCATCAGTGATCGCGGCGACGAAGTTTGGAGCATCCTGAAACAACGCGGCATCAAAAACGTCATTCTCACCGGAGTCCACGTCAACATGTGCGTGCTCGGTCGCCCGTTCGGGCTGCGGCAGATGGTTCGCAACGGCTTCAATGTCGTGCTGATGCGAGACATGACCGACACCATGTACAACCCCAAACGTTGGCCCTACGTCAGCCATTACACGGGAAACGATCTCATCATTTCGCACATTGAACGCTTTGTGTGCCCGACAATGACCAGCGACCAATTCCTAGGCGGCGAAGCGTTTCGCTACAAACACGACACGCGGCCGCATCTGGCGATCATCATGGCGGAGGAGGGATACAAGACCGATCGCACGTTGCCGGCTTTCGCGGCGGGACATCTCGGTCGGTACTTTCGAGTCAGTTATGTCTTCGGCAGCGACACCGAGCGAAACACCCTCCCGGGCCTCGACATTGTGCGGGACGCCGACATCATCTTGGTCTCGGTGCGCCGTCGCACGCTGCCGACTGCGGCGATGCGCGTGTTGCGGCGATTCGTTGCGGCGGGAAAGCCGGTGGTCGGCATTCGCACGGCCAGCCATGCCTTCAGCGTGAACGGCAAGCTGGCGGAAGGACAGGCGATGTGGCCGGAATTCGACGCTCACGTCTTTGGTGGCCACTATCACGGAGACCACGGCAAGCCGCTGAACTCACCCGTGTCGATCGCCGCGCCGTCGCACACAATTCTTGCGGGCGTGCCGACCGAACCGTTCCGACAAGCCGGCTCGTTGTACAAGACATCGCCATTGGCGAAAGGCACCACGACACTGTTGATGGGACGCATCGAGGGTCATCCCGCACAACCCGTTGCCTGGACTTTCCAACGCGCGGACGGCGGCAAGTCATTTTACACGTCGATGGGGCACCGCGGCGATTTCGAGAACCCAGTCTTTCTTCGCATGTTGATCAACTCGTTGCACTGGGCAGTCGGACTCGCGGCCCCAAAGGAGCCGTTGGTTCGCGGCGAAGACCACTGGTCGACGACTTCCGTCCCGCACAAACAGACCGGCGTGACTTGGTATCGATGTTCCGTGCGGCTTCCAAAACCGTGGTCCAAACACGTGCAACTTGTCTTTGGTAATGACGACCGTGCATGGTGGAACGGCCACGAAATTCGCTCGAATCAGAACGCCGCGATCGATCCCGGATGGATTGCAGTCGATGACGCAAACCTCGTCGTCATTCGCACGGAGGGCGGACTTTCGAAGGCCCCGAAATTGCAGTCCGGCCCTCGGAGTTTCTCGTTGAGCGGACGCTGGCAATTTCGTCGGGGAGACGACGCCTCGTGGTCTAATATGCCGTTGCCGGCCAAGTTCGGTACATCCACGGATATCGTCCATGAGCCGGTTGCCATAAACGGGGATTGATCGTTTTTAGGCCAAGACGGCACATTCGGGGCAACTTCCTTCACTCATCGGAGAATCAGTATGCCTTCGCCGTTTCCCGGTATGGACCCGTATATCGAAAGCCAGCTGTGGGAAGAGTTCCACGCCAGCTACATCAACGGGATTCGCGACGCCCTCGTTTCGGCGCTGCGTCCGCATTACCACGCAGGTGTCGAAAAGCGTGTTTACTTAGAACGCCGGTCCGAAGAGACAGCACGGACATTCGTCGCTGACGTGGCCGTGTTTGATGCGACACGGCCTTCAAGCGTCGACAGCGGTGTCGCCGATGCCGAGGAAATTGCGATTCAACCGAATACCTGCACGCTGCCTTGGCCCGAGGAACATCGCGAATCGTATCTCGTCATCCGCCGACCGCATGAAAAGGAAATCATCACGGTCATCGAATTCTTATCGCCAACCAACAAACTCCGACGAGCCAACGGTCGCGAGATCTACCTCGAAAAGCGAATGGAACTTCTGGAGACTCGAACACACTTCGTCGAAGTCGACTTACTCCGAGGCGGCGAGCGAATGCCGTTCTCGAACCCGCCCAAAGGCGACTACTTTGCTTTGGTGAGCCGAGCCAGTCGGCGTCCCGTGGCCGATGTCTATGGCTGGCCGCTTTCGCACCGATTGCCGACCATCCCCATCCCACTGGCAAAGGGTGACCCAGACACGCCGCTCGACCTGCAGGCTGTGTTTGATGTGGTGTTTGATCGAGCCGGCTACGACTACGCATTGGACTATGCGTTGGACGTTTCGCCCTCGCTAACGGCTCAGCAAATAACTTGGGTGGCGAGTTGCATTGCTGATAAGTCTCCTACCAATCCAGAAAACACACGTTGGCTTGGCCCTGCATTCCAGCCCCCAGGGGATGGATAAACTCAAAAAGCAGGCGAAGCCCACACGAGTAGCAATAAGCCCAGTAATCAGCGTCACCTAGGCCGTCCACGAAGTCTTTGTAGGGAGGTGGCCCGAGCACCTCGTGAGCGAGTTCAATCTCGCAAGTGAGATTGGCGATGTGGAACGGAAACGCATGCTTTTCGGCGGGCGGTAGTGCAAAATGGATAGGCGATAACGACTGAGTCATTTTGATTCTATACCAAGACAATCACAAACCAATCAAGCCTGGCGAACAGCCCACCGCTTGATTGAAGATGAATGTAGGTTGCTGAGCCGCATCAATCCGTGGTCTTCGAAAGATTCACGTTGCGCATGAACGAGATCCAGCCGTCGCGAACTGCCGAGTCGCGTTTGCCCCGTAGTAAGTGCGTTACGTGATGTGCGTCGGATCGGCCGGCGATGATCACGCCGATCGTGTGGACCGGGCCGCCATCTAGATCCTTGCCGGACCACTCGTAAAGCAAGTCGCCGACTTTGCGGTCAATCACCGTCCACTTGGCGTCCTTGAACGATCCGCTGATTCCCTTCTTGAATAGCTCAAGCAGCTCATCGACGGTCGTCGAATTCTTGGTCGCATCAAAAAAGCGGACTACCACCAGCGACTCGGACCAGTTCGCGGACGTTTGACCCTTGGGGATATAGACCTGTCGAGCGTCCGTGAGAGACAGGCGACGCTGAATCAGGGTCCACGCTTGTTGGTCGACATTGAACTGCACGACATCCACCGGCTTGATTTTGGCGAACGCCATGCCGCGGACGTCCATGATCGAGTGGACTTGGTCCTTCACGAAAAACACGGACATATAGGCATAGGCCCATTGTTCGTTGCCGGCTTCCTTGAAAACGCGGTCCGGCTGGCCGGCAAGTTTCTGGACGTTGGCCTTGGACTGGCCGACGTTGAACGCGCCTTTGATCGCCAACGTTTTCCAATAGCCGATAAACCGATCCTGACTCTTGCGGCTGTTGGGGCCGCCGCGAACCGCCTGGCGAATTTGAAACCAGGCGTCGCCCGGCTTGCCGGCTGTTTCATAGGCCACGCTCAACGTGTAGCGATATTCCGTATTCTTGGGAAACGCGGCCACGGCCTTTGCGAGGTGCTTCACGGCAACCGCGCCGTCACCAGCGGCAATGGCCGTCTTGCCCAACTCATACGCTTGTCGCGCCTCGGCATTGGCTTCGGACGCGACCGACTTCTGCGCTGCTGACGGAGTCGCCCACAGCAACACCAACCCGACGATCAGCAAAGGATTGACGATTTTTGATTTTTGATTTTTGATTGGACTGTCTCCGTTGGGGCGATTGGCATGGACGTCCGCGCTGTTCGACGATCATCAATCATCAATCGAAAATCATCAATTCCAAGGCTCGAGCGGCTTGCAGTACGGCGAGGTCGTCGAAGCGTCGTCCCACGATTTGCAGGCCCACGGGGAGGCCGGATTCGGACCGCGCACACGGCACCGTGATCGCTGGATTGCCCGTGAGGTTGAATAGATACGTGAACGGCGACCAACGCAGCGGTCGCCCGTTTTGTCCGGGCAGCGGGTCGGCGTTGTTCTGTCCGACCGCGAACGGCAATACGGCCATCGCCGGCGTCACCAATAGGTCGTAAGTCTCGAAAAGCGTGCGAACCCGCTGCCAGATCGCGTTCCGCTCGATCATCGCGTTGACGTAATCCACCGACGACAACTTCAACCCCGCTTCAATCACTTCCAACAAGCCGGGATCGTACAAGTCGGCCTTTTGCGGCAAGTTGGGCGATTGAGCGGCGGCGATGCCTCCGTAAAAGAAATCCGCCAACATTCGTAAGGGTCGAGCCAATCGAGTTCGACGGTCTCCAC
>JAQBZS010000584.1 GCA_027622115.1 Planctomycetota bacterium
CGTGCTTCCACCGACGCGGGGTCGGTGGAGAGAAGAGCGCGATCACTCCGGTGATTGACAAGTCGAGGACCAGATTGCCGACGTCGGTCAATGCGAACGTGGCGGTGTCAATCGCCGCACGCTAATTGGCGGCTTCGTCCTGCTCCTGACCGAGTTGATCCAGGATCCCATTGACGAATTGTGACGAATTCTTCGTGCCGAAGAGTTTCGCCAGCTCGATCGCTTCATCGATGGCAACTCGTCGTGGCGTGTCGAAGAACAGAATCTCAAAAGCACCAAGCCGCAGTGCGTTACGGTCGGTCGGCGGCATGCGATTCAGCGACCAATTCTCCGCAACGGCAACGATTTGCTCGTCGATCTGGTTGCGGTATTCACGCACTCCTACGAACAACCGCCATGCGAAGTGTCGTAGGTCTTCGTCGGAAATGCGTTCGTTGATCATCTTTCGAATGTCGCGCGGGTCGACGTCCGGATTGAGATCAATCTGAAACAGCATTTGGAGCGCGACTTCGCGGGCTTTGGAACGGCGTGCCATTATGAGATCGTCCGAAGACGTTGTGCGTGGATCAGGAAAGCAGTGTGTTCGAGGTTATCCGTCCGAGTCATGCGTTGTCGATATTTCTCAAGACGTTCACGGTTTCGATTGCGGCCAACGCAGCTTCTTCGCCCTTATTACCGGCCTTGCCGCCGGCGCGATTCATCGCCTGTTCCAGCGTTTGACAGGTCAGCACGCCGAACGTGATCGGAATGTCGTGTCGCTGCGACGCCTGAGTGAGTCCGGCTGCCACTTGATGGTTGATGTATTCGTGGTGCGTGGTTTCTCCCTGAATCACGGCACCCAAGCAGCAAACGGCGGCAAACGACCCTTTCGACGCGAGACGATTCGCCACGATCGGAAGCTCGAACGAGCCGGGCACCCACGCCACCGTGAGGTTGGCGTCCTGCACGCCGTGGCGGCGAAACGTATCCAACGCACCCTCCAGCAAGCGGCGAGTCACCAGTTCATTGAAGCGAGCCACGACGATTGCAAAACAGTCGTCGCTCGCGAGCAAGTTGCCTTCAATGTGCGTCACCATCGAATCCAAACCTCGTTCAATCAAGATTCATGCTCATCAGGAACTCGCGATTCGTCGAATACTTACGCATTTTCGACGTCAATAACTCCATGGCATCCGAGGGATTCATTTCGTTCACAACACGTCGCAGAATCCACACGTAACGCAATTCGTCCTCGTCCATGAGAAGTTCCTCGCGACGCGTGCCGGACTTGTTGACATCGATCGCCGGCCAGACGCGTTTTTCCACCATCCGTCGATCCAAGTGCAGCTCGGTGTTTCCCGTACCCTTGAACTCTTCGAAGATCACCTCGTCCATGCGGCTCCCGGTATCGACCAAAGCCGTGGCGATGATCGTCAGACTTCCGCCTTCCTGAACTTTGCGAGCCGCGCCGAAAAAACGCTTGGGGTGCTGCAATGCATTTGCATCGACGCCGCCCGAGAGAATCTTGCCGGAATTCGGAACTTCGGTGTTCCACGCCCGAGCCAAGCGCGTGATCGAATCGAGAAAGATCACGACATCGTGACCGTATTCGACCATCCGCTTCGCCTTTTCGATCACCATCTCCGACACCTGAATGTGGCGACTCGGCGGTTCGTCGAACGTGCTGCTGATCACTTCGGCGTTGTCGCCCGTGACTTGGCGTTCCATGTCCGTGACTTCTTCCGGTCGCTCGTCGATCAACAACACGATGACGTAAGCCTCCGGATGATTCTGAATCACGGCCTTCGCCAACTTCTGCAGCAAGATCGTTTTGCCGGCTCGTGGTGGCGACACGATTAACCCACGTTGTCCCATGCCGATTGGAGCCAGAATGTCGACGACTCGCGTACTGAGTTCGTGCGGATCCGTGGTCAACTTCAACCGCTGTTCCGGATGCAGTGGAGTTAGGTCGTCGAAGAACACTTTATCGGTCAACAGGTTCGGGTCGTGACCGTTGATGGCTTCCACTCGCAGCAACGCGAAGTAGCGTTCGTTCTCTTTCGGCGGTCGAATCTGCCCGGCCACGGTGGCTCCGGTGCGGAGTCCGAAGCGACGAATCTGGCTGGGACTGACGTAGATGTCGTCGGGACACGGCAGGTAGTGATAGTCGGGGCTCCGCAAGAATCCGAAGCCGTCGGGGAGAATTTCCAGCGTGCCTTCGCCGAACATCAACCCGTTCATCGTGGTGCGTTCTTTGAGGATCTTGAAAATCAGATCCTGCTTCTTCAGCCCATTGATCTCGGAAAGCTCCTCTTCGCGAGCCAAGCCGAGCAATTCCTTCATCGTCATCCGCTGGAGTTCCGCGATGTGAATATCACCGCGTTTGATCTCTTCGTACCGCTTGTCCGCAGCGAAGTAGGGCTTTTCGCTGATGGTCCGTGATTCTCCGTCCGAAACTGCCGTAGCAGCGGCATCATGGAAACCGGCGGATGAGTCTTTTGCGGGAGTGCGTGTGGATCTCGCCATGGACGGTCACCTGTCGCGGAAGGATGTGGACGAAGGAAGGCGGGTGGAACGAAGTGATGGGAGGAGGGAATCAGAGCGGTGATTCAAGCGGATCGTGGATCAAGCAGAGGTGAGATGTGTGAATCGGTATGTTCAGTGGGACTCAGAGACTTGGTCGAGGATGTCGAGCAGTTGACGCCCAGAGTCTTCGATGGTGTGTGAGTTGTCGATGCGGAATTGGCAGAGACTGCGTTTTTTCTCCAAGCTGAATTGGTGAGCTTCACGGCGTTCAAGTTCGGTTGGACTCCATCCTCGGTTGCCGATGTTTCTCAGGCGTTGTTCGAACGGCGTGTCGACAAACACAAAGTGGTCACAAACTTCGTGCCAGCCTGATTCCAAGAGTACGGCCGCATCAAGCATGATCACCGCATATTTGCCGGATGAACGAGCTTCTTGGATTTGTCGCGTAATCTCCTGACGAATGACTGGGTGAACGATCGTCTCAAGGTCAAGGCGGTTGGTTTCGTGGGTGGGTGTATTTCCAAAGATAAGACGTCCGAGAACCGGGCGTTGGATTTCGTGATTGGAGTCGAACACGGAATCACCAAATCGCTGCCGAACAGCCGTCTTGACGGGATCGAGCTTCAGCACATCGTGGCCGATGCGGTCCGCGTCAATGACGAAGATGGAGCGGTATTGGGCGACCCAGCGAGTGACGGTGGATTTCCCGGATCCGACCCCTCCGACGATTCCAATCACCGGAGCATTCATGGTCTTCAGATGGGTCAACGTCGTGGAGGGATTAGGGGGTGGACTGCAATCCATTGCACGTGGGACAGCGAATCCGTTCGAAGAGATCTTCGGAAGGGATGTGAGAGGAAGTTCATGTTGGCCGATCGGATCCTGGCTGTCAACGAAACGGCATCCGCGCGACTTCCGAAGCATGCGTGGCGTGAGCCTGCGGATTTATCCGTTACCAGTGAAATCCTGCGCAAGATGGTCGGGAGATTTGGACGGATCAGTCCGATCGGACGGATCAGTCCGATCAATTGCCCGAGTTCAGTGTACGAATTCAGACCAGTTGCGGAATCGGCAGGCTTTCGGTGAGGACGCGCGCGATGTCGCTCGGCACGCCGGATCGGATGCGGAGTTCTCCGATGTCGAACAGCGTGTGCATGATGGTCGCTAGGACTTGATCGCTGCGGACGGGTGTCGAAGCGGGAACGCTGGCGGTGCGGTCCGAGGCTCCGATGACTTGACCCATCGGTAACCCGCCACCGGCGAAAGCCAGCGTGCATAAATTGCCCCAGTGGTCTCGGCCAGCCTTCTTGTTGATTCGCGGCGTGCGACCGAATTCGCCGGTGATCACGAGCAAGACTTTTTCGGCAAGCCCCAAACGCTCCAAATCTTCCAGAAATGCCGACGCCGCCACATCGACCGCCGTGCCGAGCAACGGCATGCCGTCGTCGATGCCAAACGCGTTCCCGTGCATGTCCCAACCAGCGCTGGTGACCGTGATGAATCCGCAACCCGCCTGAACCAATCGCCGAGCCAACAGCATCTGTTTGCCCAGCGCCATGGGAGACTGCCGTTGTAGGTTCTTGTTCTTTTTCTTGTAGAGGTGCTTCGGGATATCCAGATGACGGGTGTCGTATCGTTCGATGGTTTTGGGGTCTTCTTGCGTCAAGTCGAACGCGTCGCCGATGCCGCCGAGAATGACGTCGAACGCCTGCTGCTGAAAGGAACTGGCGCTGTCCAACACGCCACTGCCGTCGATCCGTCGTTGCAGTTGATCCAGTCCGCTGAGCAGCGACTTGCGATCATCGAGTCGCGATTCTGAGATCTTCAACTCCATGTTCTTGACGATGTCGCTCCCGGCACTGGGATCGAAGGGCGCGTACGCCTTGGGCAGCGTCCCGACCGACGTGACTCGTTGTGTCTGTGCTCCAAGGCTCTTGTATTGCTGGCCCGCGCTGGGTGGAGACAGCACTGTGCAACTCGGGATGCCGGTACGAGGATTCGTCATCCCGGCAACTCGAGCGAACAACGATCCCATATTCGCGCCGGTGGAATTGCCGCCGGCCATGACGTGCATTGCGGCCGTCGCATGACTGCCGATTCCATGACGGTAGGACCGCACGACCGACATCCGATCCGCCCACGTGGCCAATCGCTGGAAGTGGCTGCCAAACGTGACGCCCGGCAACTTGGTTTGCACTTCGCCGAACATCGCCCGGTATTCGGACGGAGCCGTCATCTTCGGGTCAAAGGTCTCGATGTGCGTTGGCCCACCTTGAAGGTTCAATACGACAACCGCTTTGTCTCGCACCAAAGGCCCGCCCGAGGCCGCTGCACTCTTGGACTGCAACAAACCGGCCAGCGACAAGCCGCCGATCCCCAGCGTTCCGATCGAAAGCAATTCGCGTCGAGAAACTCGTTCACAATTGTGTGCGTGACCGTCCGACAGAATGCTCAGCATGATTGTCTCCGAGGGTTAATTCGCGCGGTCGGGAAACGACGGCGAGGAGAATCAGTCTACAGTATCTGTTATCGGGTGGCAAAATGACGGCCATGAATACGATCGGCTCAGACATAAATCCCACCAGGTCACGAGGACGCGGAGCGGTGAAGCGCCTCGCCGCTGGCCTGATGCAAATCGGGGCGAGCGAGAGCAACGTCGAGCGTCACGTTCGCATTGATGAAGACTCTCATGTCTGCGTCACGTGTTTGCTCAGCAAACCAAGGAACCACGGGTTCGCCTTCCGTAACGGGTTTGAGTGCCTCCACCGACGCTGCGTCACCTATTCCGAAATTCGGTAGCGCCGGGCACCAACACCCGGCGTTCGCGGACACCGCTCTCCACCGACCCCACGTCGGTGGGAGCAACGACTGACAA
>JAQBZS010000585.1 GCA_027622115.1 Planctomycetota bacterium
GATTTCGACAAGTACTGGGAATTGGTCAAGCATCCGTGGCGCGATTAACCCCGAACGTAGCCGAAGTCGCCAGACTTTGGCTTCCAGACTGGCGCGCAAACCAAAGTCTGGCGACTTCGGCTACAGGACTGGCGACTTCGGCTACGGACTGGCGGCTTTGGCTTCCAGACTGGCGTGCAAGCCAAAGCCTGGCGACTTCGGCTACACTGAACTGCGGCGGCAATTGATCGGGCGGTCCTTATCAACCCACCGCCCACCAAGCTATTCGCCGACCGCTGTTGCTGACCACCTTTTGAAAGACAAACGATGATTCGCATTCTGTTGATCTTCGGCGTGGCAAGTGTCTTGGCCATCGAACCTTGCTGCTTCGCGGACGATGCGAATGACGCGACTCATTCATTCACCGATGCGGATTGGCCGTGGTGGCGAGGTCCGCAACGCAACGGGATTGCCGACCCCAATCAAACGCCGCCGACGAAATGGAGTGCCGACGAGAACATCGCGTGGAAGTCGTCGATTCCAGGTCGCGGCCACGGGTCGATCACCGTTGTGGGCGATCAAGTGCTGGCAGCCTTCGCGGACCACGATCGTGAAGTTCAAGGCGTGATGTGCTTCGATCGGAAGAGCGGCAAGCCGGTTTGGACGGCGGATGTCCACAAAGGCGGCTTTTCGACGAAGGGCAATAAGAAGGCGTCGCTCGCGTCGTCGACGGTTGCATGTGACGGCGAACGGCTCTTTATCAACTTTCTCAATGCGGGCGCCGTGCATCTGACCGCACTGGATCGCAGCGGCAAGAAGCTCTGGCAAACGAAGATCTGCGACTATGTCGTGCATCAGGGATTCGGCTCGTCGCCCGCGATTTACAAATCGCTGGTCATCGCTTCGGCCGACAACAAGGGTTCGGGTGCCATCGTGGCGATGAAACGCGCGAGCGGCGAGATCGTTTGGAAACGGGAGCGACCGAAGACCCCAAACTACGCGTCGCCGACGATTCTGCATGCGGCGGGTCGAGACCAATTGGTGTTTACCGGCTGTAATCTCGTCACCAGCCTCAACCCGATGACGGGCGAGCCGTTTTGGGAAATCAAGGGCTCGACCACCGAATGCGTGACGTCGACGGTGACCGACGGCACGCGAGTCTTTACGAGTGGCGGCTATCCCAAGAACCACGTTTCGGCGGTCAACGCGGACGGTTCCGGCAAAGTGGCATGGTCCAACCCCACGCGAGTCTACGTGCCTTCAATGCTGTCGCGAGATGGCTATCTGTATGCGGTCGCGGACGCGGCGATGGCCGTCTGTTGGAAAAGTGACACGGGAGAAGAAGTTTGGAAACAGCGGATCAGCGGCAAGGCGTTTACGGCATCGCCGGTCCTCGTTGGTGATCTGGTTTTTGTGACGAGCGAAACGGGGCAGACGATCATCTTCAAGTCGAACCCCGAAAAGTTCGAACTCGTCGCGGAAAACCAACTGGGCGATGAAGTCCTCGCGACGCCCACGATTTGCGGGAGCCGCATCTACATGCGTATCGCCGAACGAGTCGAGGGGACGCGGCTGGAATCGTTGGTTTGCATCAGCAAGGTCGCTGAATAACCCTGTGAATTCCGGGACTTAACCTGCAGAGTTCCACATGTCACGGTTTCAGCGGGCTGCTAGCCGACGCTCCCAATTCTCTTCGGCCGCGCTGCGACGGAAGTAAAGCGGCACGAGTTTCCACATGTCGGCGGTCCGACCATCCGCAATCATCCGTTGACCAATTTGACCCACGGACTCGGCCGTGGGCGAGTGACTTCGTAGCGCCGCAATCGTCGCAGTTGCCGGAAGTTGATCGCGAAGTTGCTCGATGCACGATCCCGCAACGGATTCATTGCTCAAGCTGTCGATCCAGGCTGCTTGCGATGCGAGTTGAATCTCGCCGATGCGTGCCCATTCGCCTTGAGTATCCCGCTGATATTCACCAACGAACAATTCCTTCCGTTGTGCGTCACTGACAACGACTAAGCGGTCGATCGCTGCCTCGGCGAACTCCGCCACGGCCAGTAACGAATCGACGGCAGCCAATCGACAGCCCGTGACATACGCAAACGTCTTGGCAAACACGATGCCGACTCGCAGCCCCGTAAAGCTGCCGGGCCCCACGGACACTGAGATCGCATCACAATCGCGGGGTTGCAACCGATGCTGATCCAGCAGTTGTTTCGCGGATGTATGCAGCGTCTGACCGTGCCGACGTCCCGGCTGTTCCAGATCGACTTGACCGAGACACACGTCATTCCGCAACAGGGCGATTGAGCCGGGTCTCACGGAAGTTTCGATTGCAAGTGTAATCATGATTTGAATTGGACCATGCGAAGCGACTGGAAGATCGCGTTCCGCAAGACCACATTGAGTGTGAAGAGAATCTGAGCAGACTCTCTGAAAAAGCGGGACAGGCACCCAAATGTTGAGTTTCGGCATTGAATCGGCACAACATTTGAGAGCCAGTCCCGGTTTTTCAGAGAGCTTCTTCGCAGCCCGCGAACATGTCGCCCGCAGACTTGTCTGCCATCCCAAGGCAATCGCCTGTCCAACATCAGTTTCATCGGATTCATTATGAACAATCGACAGCTTCGACGCGCGGGTGTCCCCGAGTACTGCATCAAGACCGCCGTGACCGCCATTAAGAATGTCATCGCGGACGGGGTGATGAAGGGCAGCGAGGCCAAACGCAAAATTCGCGAATTGCTCGACAATCCGGAACTCTTCGTGGGTGACAAGTACTTCAACGATCTGGCCCGCGAAATCGTGGAAGAGCCCGAGGACGCGTTGGCTGATCCGATCGATTATCGCACCTGGGGCGATGACATTGACGATGCAGCACACAATCAAATGCACCAGGCGTGCAAAGTGCCGTCTGCCCGAGGCGCCGCGCTCATGCCGGATGCGCATGTCGGATACGGCCTGCCGATCGGCGGCGTGCTGGCCACCGAAGGCACCGTGATTCCGTACGCCGTGGGTGTGGACATCGCCTGCCGCATGAAGTTGTCCGTGATCGACATGCCGACCGAAACGCTCGGCAGCAAGTTCCGCCACTTTGTCGAGTCACTCGAAGGCGGCACCGTGTTCGGCGTGGGTCGCGGTCATGAGCGGAAACAGGATCACGCCGTCATGGACGCGGATTGGTCGGTCTGCGCCGTGACTCGAAAAAGTAAAGACAAGGCGTGGAAACAACTGGGTTCGTCGGGATCCGGCAACCACTTCGCCGAATTCGGAGTGCTCACGCTATCCGCCCGCGACGAAGAATTGGGGCTCGATGCCGGTGAATACGTTTCGCTGTTGAGCCACAGCGGGAGCCGAGGCACCGGGGCCGCGGTTTGTGACGAATACTCGCGAATCGCCCAGCAGAAACTGCCGCAGCGTTACAAGAGCCTCGGCCGACTCGCATGGCTCGATCTGTCCAGTCAAGCCGGGAGCGAATACTGGAACGCTATGAACTTGATGGGGGAATACGCGTCGGCCAATCACGCCGTGCTGCATCGCAATGTGATCAAGCTGCTCGGCGCGCGTGTCATTGCCGGTGTTGAAAACCATCACAACTTCGCGTGGAAAGAAACGCACGGCGGTCGAGAAGTCGTCGTGCATCGCAAGGGGGCGACTCCCGCCGGCGAGGGCGTGTTGGGAGTCATCCCCGGTTCGATGGCGACGCCGGCTTATATCGTTCGAGGCAAAGGCCACGCGGAGAGCATGAACTCCGCATCACACGGCGCGGGGCGCTGCATGTCCCGAACGAAGGCCAAGGCGACTTACAACTATCAGCAAATTCGCAAGCAGCTTGAAAAGAAGGGCGTGCATGTCTTGTCGGCGGGAGCCGATGAGGTGCCGTATGTCTACAAGAACATCGAGCAAGTCATGGCGGAGCAGCAAGACTTGGTGAGAATCGTAGCGAGATTCGATCCGAAGATCGTCAAGATGTGCGGCGACGGCAGTCGGCCCGAGGATTGATACGTTGGGCAATTCACGAATTCTGTTGGACTAAACGATGTAGGACGGGCACTCTTGCCCGTCCTTGCTACAGAGACGGGCAAGAGTGCCTCCTTGCTACAGAGACGGGCAAGAGTGCCCGTCCTTGCTACAGAGACGGGCAAGAGTGCCGTCCTTGCTACAGAAGACGGGCAAGAGTGCCGTCCTTGCTACAGAAGACGGGCAAGAGTGCCCGTCCTACAGTTGTCAACTTATTTGATCGCCATGAACCGCACGCATACCGGTCGGGCCACTTTCACGCTCGACTTCGTCGGCGACAGCTTGCCGGTGGATTGATCGATGCGAAACACAATCACGTTTCCGCCCGATTGATTCGCCACCAACATGTAGCGCCCCGTCGGTTCGATCGCAAAGTTGCGCGGCGTCTTGACACCCATCCCTTGGTGACCCACCGCTTTCAACATGCCGGTTTCCAGGTCGACGGAAAAGATGGCGATCGAGTTGTACGGGTCGCGATTCGAAACGTAGACGAACTTGCCGGACGGATGCACGACGGTCTCGGCAGTGCTGCCGCCTTTGCGTTCGACGTCCTCGGGCAACGTGGACAGCACTTGCTTCTGCGTCAGGACGCCTTTGTCCGCGTCATAGTTGCAGGCGATGATCGTGAGGTTGGATTCGCCGTTGATGTATGCGGTTTTGCCGTCGGGATGCCACGCGAAGTGCCGCGGACCGGAACCCTTGGGTGTGTTGAACGCGCCGTGCGGAGTCAGCGTCCCCTTCTTTGCGTCGAAGGCGTAAATGACGACCTGGTTCAAGCCCAAGTCACAGCAGAGGGCGAACTTGTTGGCTTGATCGACGTGGATCGAATGCCCGTGCTTCCGTTTCCCCTCGTGCTGTTGGAACGACGAGCGGTTACTGAGCTTCCCATTGGTTTCGAGCGGAATGCAAATGCAACTTCCGCCCGAATAATTGGCGGCGAGTAAGTTTTTACCGGTCGGATCAATGACGAGATGGCACGGCGCGCCGCCTTGCGAAGGTTGCGAATTGAGAAACGTCAGATTGCCGGTTTTGCGATCGATGGCGAACGCGCTGACTGCCGCCGTGCCCTCGTTGACGGCATACAGGAACTTCTGATTGGGATGAAACGCCAGAAACGACGGGCTACTCGTCTCACCCGCCAACTTGGCTTCGGACAGTGAACCGTCCTTGAGATCCAATTCGCACTGGTAGATGCCTCTGCTGTCTTTGCCCGTGTACGTGCCAAGATAGACGCGATACTTCTCCTGCGCCTGGGCGGAAGCGAACGTGGCAACAAACAGGCAGGCGGCGAGAGTCAGTCGGAAGCTCATGGATGGATCTCCGTGAAGAAAGAATGAATCAAGTTGTGACGCGACCGTGACGGATAAAATCGACATGTAGG
>JAQBZS010000586.1 GCA_027622115.1 Planctomycetota bacterium
TTGTTCGAGTTCGTCATCCGTCGCCTGATAGAGCACGAATACGGTGTATCGACCGGTCCGAAACGCTCGCAGATACGCCGAATTGTTCAGATCTAGACATTCGAATTCGATGTCGATGGCGACCGTGGGGTAATCGCACAATTCGACCTGTGACACAAATTCATCAATCGTGCCGTATTCCGCGCGAAAGGCCGCGAGAGCGGTTTCGATGACATCGTGCGGGGAAACTCGACTGAGAATTAGCGTCACCGACCACAACGACGTCTCGCCATTCGTCAGGGAAATGGTGACTTCTTCCTCGCGATCCTGCTCGTCGAGGGTCCAGTCGGCCGGGTATTGAAACTTCAGGCCGTGGGCGTCGTACTGGGGGTTCACGGAAAAATGCTCGCTTGAGACGCCAAATTCGATTGACTAACTTGGCGGCGTTGAACAACGGAAGTTGTCTGCCAATCGGCGTGGATTTCGATCTGATTCCGCTCCGTCGATCGGCTGGAGGTGCGATTTCTAACTCAGAGCGGACGAAACACAAGGGAACGAGGTACTAGATGGCGTCGTCACGAGCGGAAGAAGTCGCGGAGATTTTGTGGGAACTCAAACGAGCGGATAAGCTGGCTCACTTCGGCGTCATCGCCAAACGAGCCGGTTTCAGCGCGGGAGCCAAAGGTCGGGCGATGATGACGACCATGAGAACCGTTCGGCGTGATTGGCCGCATCTGCAATGGTGGCGAGCGGTTAAAGACGACAATTTGCTCGAAAAGGACGGCGAACAAGAAGAGAAACTTCGCGAAGCCGGTTACGAACTGGCCGACACCGAGGATGAGGCGGTGTCCGTGCAGTCCCTCGAAGAGCATTTGATGGCTTGGGACGACGGAGGGGAGGACATCGTTGTCGACCCGAAAGCCGGGGACGATGACGATGACGATGAGGAAACGCCGGACGAAGAAGCCGAAGCAGAATCCGACGAAGACGACGAAGACGACGAGTAGTACGGCTCGCGAACTTGCGGGGACTCCAAATTTAGGACTGGGTTTAAATACATCTGGAAAGGACTGACCTTGATGCGCGGAAAGAAAGCACTGGTCGCGTTTGGAGTTTTGGCCGCGATGAGCGGCGCGTTGTTGGTCGCGAAGAAGCCGGCCGCCGAATCGTCGGCTCCTCGCATGGCAACTGCTGCGAAGGCATTTCTGACGACGCTGTCGGACGCCCAACGAGAAAAAGCCTCGTTCGAATTCGGTGACAAGGAACGCACGAATTGGCACTTCATCCCACGCGAACGCAAGGGACTGCCGCTGAAGGAATTGGAGGGCGAGCCGCTTCGAACCGCGCATCGCCTAATCGCCACGGGCTTGTCGAACGCCGGATACGATCAGGCGGTTGACGTGATGAGCTTGGAAGAAATCCTGTATTTGCTGGAAGGCGGCGAACGAGAAGAACGTCGCGCGAAACGCGATCCGCAGAAGTACTACATCAGTATCTTCGGTAAGCCGGGCGACAGTGGTTCGTGGGGTTGGCGAGTTGAAGGGCATCACTTGTCACTCAACTTCACACTCGTGGACGGCAAGATTGCGTCAAGCACCCCGGAATTCTTCGGTGCGAACCCTGGGACCATTCAAGCGGGACCCGGACGCGAGATCCGAGTCCTCGGCGCGGAAGAAGATTTGGCTCGTCAGATCCTCAAGCTGTGTACACCCGCGTTGCAGAAGAAAATGTGGATCGACAAGAAGGCTCCCGCGGACTTGCGTGGCGGCGGGGTGGCACAGCCGGTGTTGGAAGGCGGTGCCGTGGGCATCAAGTTTTCGGAAATGAGCAATGACCAAAAGAAACTGCTGGGACAATTGCTCGCGGAATACCTGAAAAACATGCCTGCCGATATCGAGGCCGCTCGTCGAGCCCAGATCAAGCAAGCCGGCATGGACGACATTCATGTCTCGTGGTGGGGCAGCTCGGAACGAGACGAAGGCCATTATTACCGAGTCCAAGGGCCGACGTTCATCATCGAGTACAACAACACGCAGAATAGCGCCAACCACGTGCATTCAATCTGGCGCGATACGGCCGGCGACTTCAATATTCCGCTTTAGAGCTGGTGACAGCACGCCGACGATTAGCAGTCGAAAACACGGAAGCCCGGTCAATCCAATTGGCCGGGCTTTTTTCGTCTTGCGGAGTGCTGAGTATTGACGCCGCTTTGGAATTCTCGCTGTTTGGTTGCGGGCGCAGGCAGTGTGGTTTGCCCATCAGGTGCCGGTTTTTTGTCGGTAATCTTCGTGCCGACACCGGCGGCTAGCACTAGACTAGACTAGAGCCGTCATCCACGGTAGTTTTCGATTGGCGGATTACCGCTATTCCGTGGGATAAAACTCGGCGATCATTCGGCCCGCGAGAGGTGAACGTGGGCAGAGTTGCATCGGCTATCGTGACTCCCGCTTTCGCGACTCACCGCAGATGCAATACTCTGGACTTACCCATGCCTGAATCGGCTGATACAGTCGAGAGACTGTTTTGCAACGACGGAAGCCTTGTGAATCCGAGACTAAACCATGGCCAGCCAGCGCTGTGAAGGCCCCATTCGTCGCCGTGAATTCCTGAGCACCGGAGCGCTCGGATTGGCGCTACCCGATATTCTGCAAGCTCGCGGTGCGGTCGGAAATCAAACGACCGAGACTTCGGTCATCTTCGTTTGGCTCTGTGGCGGAGCGTCTCAACTTGAGACCTACGACCTGAAGCCCGACGCGCCGACTGAATTTCGCAGCGTTTTTGAACCGAGACCGTCATTCCCGGCATGGACATTTGCGAGCTGTTCCCGTTGCAGGCCCCTTTGGCAGATCGATTTTCGCTGGTGAGGTCTTTGCATCACGAGGTTGGCATCCACAGCGACGGCACGATCGTCGTGATGACCGGTAAGCAGAACCGCGTCCTCGATCCGACTTTGAAGTCAAAGAGCGAGCATCCGGATTTCGGCATGGTGACCAGCCACGTCAAGGGACTGGGCAACAGCCTGATGCCGCCGTCTGTGGGTATTCCGACGCGACGTCAACACAACCTTCCCAGCTATCTCGGGAGTCACCACTCAACGCCGGAAATCCGACGGTCGCGGGCTACCGAGGACCGATCGAAACCCTCAACAAACGACTCGCCGCTTCTTTGTCCGATCGCAAATCGTTGTTGGGGCGGCTCGATTGTCCGTTCAACATCTTCCGTCCATCACCAGACCCAAACAGCCACGTATGACGTGTTGCCGTTATGGATCGCGTTCGCGCGACCATTCGCCGACACGTCAAACTGCATTCCGAATCGGCCCAGTTCATGGCAGAAACAAGTCCGAATTCCTCGCCAATCGATCCGCCATCGAACGCCGAATCCCCCTCAGCATTGCCGCGGAAGAAGTACGTCAAAGCCGTCGGCCCCCGACTGCGAATCGTGTTGGTGATTGTGTTTGTGCTGATGGCGTTGATCGGTGCGAATTCCGCTTACCTCGCCAGCATCACGGGGCTCGAATTCCTCACCGGCAACGCGTACCAGGACGGCTTTTACCTGTGGATGTTCTTCGGGCACGTGGTGCTGGGATTTTTGCTGATCACGCCGTTCTTGGCGTTTGGCGTCGTCCACCTGATGAATACTCGCCACCGCAAGAACCGCCGAGCCGTGCGTGCCGGTTATGCGTTGTTCACGGCCTGTGTGCTGGTGCTGGTGACGGGCGTGCTGCTGGTCCGAATCGACGGCTTCTTCGACCTGAAGGATCCGCCTTGGGCTCGATCACTGGTCTATTGGGCTCACGCCGCGATTCCGGTCGTGGCGGGTTGGCTGTATTGGTTGCATCGACTGGCCGGGCCGAGGATCCGCTGGAAAGTGGCTCGGGTGTATGGCGGGCTGGTCGGCGGACTCGTGGTGCTCATGGTGGTTGTGCATGCCCAAGACCCACGGCAATGGAATTCGAAAGCCCCCGAAGACGACCGGTACTTCTTTCCGTCGCTGGTGCGAACCACGACCGAGAACTTCATTCCGGCTGAAAAGCTGATGAACGATCAGTACTGCGTGAAGTGCCATGCGGACATTCACGCCGGCTGGAAAGACAGCGTGCATCACTTCAGTTCGTTCAACAATCCGACGTATCTGGCGTCTGTCCGAGAAACCCGCGACGTGCTGCTCAAACGCGACGGCAACGTCCAGGCGTCTCGCTGGTGTGCTGGCTGTCACGACCCCGTGCCGTTTCTCAGCGGAGCCTTCGACGATCCCAACTTCGACGACGTGAAACATCCCACGGCTCATGCGGGCGTCACTTGCACGGTCTGTCACTCGATCGTCGAAGTCCCCGAGCACGGACCGATCGGAAACGCCGACTATGTGATCGATGAACCGATTCATTACCCGTTCGCGACCAGCGAAAACGTATTCTTGCAGTGGATCAACAACCAGTTGATCAAGGCCAAGCCGGCGTTCCACAAACGCACCTTCATGAAGCCGCTGCATCAGACGCCCGAATTCTGTGCCACGTGTCACAAGGTGCATCTCCCGAAAGCTCTGAACCACTACAAGGATTTTCTCCGCGGCCAGAACCACTACGACAGCTATCACCTCAGCGGCGTCTCGGGACATGGAGCCCGCAGCTTTTATTACCCCCCGAAAGCCAAACAGAATTGTTCGGCCTGCCACATGCCGCTCGCCGACTCCGATGATTTCGGCGCAAAACACTTCGACGATTCGGCGACGCTGAAAATCCACGATCACCTGTTTCCGACCGCCAATACCGGCATCGCCTGGTTGCGAAACAAGCCAAAAGTGGTGCAAGCGCATCAGGCGTTTCTGAAGGGCGTGATGCGAGTCGACGTGTTTGGAATCCGCGAAGGCGAACAGGTCGACGACCCGCTAACGGCTCCGCTTCGCCCGCGGGTCTCCGACGCGTCTCGACCCGATGTGCCGACGCTCAAACCCGGCCGCCCTTATGTGTTGGACACCGTGATCCGCACGCTGACGATGGGGCATCACTTTACGCAGGGCACCGTGGATTCGAACGAAGTGTGGCTGGATGTCACCGTGAGCAGCGGCGATCGCATTATCGGTCGCAGCGGTGGCATGAACGCCGATCGAGTTGTTGATCCGTGGTCCCACTTCGTCAACGTGTTCCTGTTGGACAAGGACGGCAATCGCATCAATCGCCGCAATCCGCAGGACATCGTGGTGCCGCTTTACAACCATCAGATTCCGCCGGGAGCCGGCCAAACCGTGCATTACGGCATCATTCTTCCCGACGATTTAACGGCTCCGGTGACCGTCGATGTCAAACTGCAATATCGCAAGTTTGACTCGGAATACATGGATTTCGTGACGCGTTCGGCAAGACCCGGCGACCTTCCCATCCGAGGCCGCAAGCCAGGC
>JAQBZS010000587.1 GCA_027622115.1 Planctomycetota bacterium
GGCCACGGAAGAAGTCTTCCACCGCTTTGCGTTTCAATTTCGAGGGCATCGCGTTTTCATCCCACGCCAAGAAGTCGCGCGGCGGATTTCCTCCGGCAAACGGCCCCGCATGGATGTAATAGGTGTCGGGCGGGTCCCATTCACCGTTTCTCTGCCAGCGAACTTCAACGGCACTTACGCCGTAGTTGTCGATGTCTCCGCCAAAGTTCGTAAGGATCACCGTATTGGGGACGCGCGTGATTCGTAGCCGAACGGCTGTCCCGTCAAAGTCCGTGCCCGCAAATTCGACCCACGGGCCGTCGTCGGCATGGTCCGGAAGATCGCCGATCCACGACCGATAGCGTCGATCCAGTTCGGGATGCGGCGCCGGGTTGTACTGTTCGAGATACCCGAACTTTTGAAGTGCAGTAAATAGCCACGGTTGAGTCCACGGATTGCCCATCGCCGACACACTGGTGTAAGTCGAGACGCCCAGGCACAGGGCGGCGAGGCAAATGACGAAGCGATTGCGACCCCAACGGTCCAACGCGGGAATCATGCAGATCAACCAAAACGGGATCAGCCAGAACATCCACCGCAGGCCGGACGTATTTCCACCAAAGTTATAGTTTCCCGATCGAGTCATATAAAACGCGAGCACGCCGAGGGTCAACAATGCTCCCGAACGCACAATGCCCATCAAACGCACGGATGCCCCGTGCCCGACCGCGAAGACACCCAGGATGCTGAATAAGAACACCGGCGATAGCGACAGCACGCCGTGATGCCCGATCGTGCAGTGCATGAAGTACACGGCCGGCGTGTCGACGCTGCGATCCATGTCGGTGGGATGCACCCAATGGCTCGGTTGGCCTTCGTATTCGTGCATGTACTTTTCGGTGCCGTAGTACATGTAGAACGGCTTCCAACCGCCGGTCGATTCGTAATTGACGCAAAAGAATGCGGCGAGCGGAATCAGCGCCGCCGGCACAAATGCCTTGAACGTGGTTTTCCACGAGTGCGTGCCGAGATAAAAGAACAACCAAGCTCCGAACAGCGCCGCCGGCAGTTCACTCGTGCAAGTAAACGCCGCGAAGAACCCAGCCGCCGCGTAGTACTTCCAGTTCCATTGGCCGTCGGCCACGATGCGCAACGTGAAATAGAGGGCGTAAACCAGGCTGCATGCGGCAATCGTATGGTTGTTGAGTGTGACGAGAAACGTGGTCAAGAATGTGCTGAAGATGGCCGTCGCCAGGATGAAGATACGTGTCCAATTCGCGACGGCGTAGCGTTCCAACAAGCAGGCGAGCAAGATCCACGCGATCACCATCGGGATCAGGTTGACCACGATCAAGATGATATGCGAAACGATCTCAGTGTCTTTTTGCAGTGTCCATGCGGCATAGGTGAATTCGCCCGGCTTCGTTTCTTCGGGGATCCAGGACGTGACTTGTTGCACGGCCCAATAAACTCCGGCCACCATCGTCGGAAACAGCGCGGGCTTTGACGAGTAGAAGTGCCCTTCGTGACGGACTTTGTCGATCGTGTTCCAGCCGGCGTCCGTGATGACGTCATCGATCTCGTAAGTGCCTTCATCCACCAAGGCTCGTACGGTACACCAGCGAGATCTGTCATTGGCGCTGAGTAACGGCTTGGCTTGCAGAATCGCTCCGACGGTCAGTGCCGTACCGACGCTAATCATCACCCAATAGACACTTCGAGGACAGCGGGTGAATTCCGGGTGTGTATTGATGTCTGTCATTATCCCAATTGCACAAGACTGCGTTCTCGTTTAAGTCTCAACTGACCGCACGCGGCATCGATGTCGGCACCTTTGCGTTTTCTGACCGTGGTCGCCACGCCGGATTCTTGCAGAATCTCGACAAACTGCCGAGTCCTCGGAGCGGAAGGTTCACAGAATGCCAGTTCGGACACGCCGTTCATCGGAATCAGATTCACGTGGGCATTGCGATGCTTCAGGATTGCTCCGAGTTGCCGAGCGTGAGTGTCTTGATCATTCAGCCCCGACAACAGGACGTATTCGTAGGTGACGCGGCGACCTGTGCATTCGAAGTATTCGTCGGCGGCGGCGAGGATGTTTTCAATGCCCGTGGATTTGTTGATCGGCACAAGTTCGTTGCGGAGTTCGTCGTTGGGTGCGTGCAGCGACACCGCGAGATTGAACGCCTTGCCGTGCCTTGCGAGCGTCCGCATTTGGTCGGGCAAGCCGACGGTTGAGATGGTGATGCGTCGAGCACCCAAGCCCAGGCCGCCTTTTTCGTTCAGAGTATCCAGTGCGGGCAATAACGCTTTGAGGTTGGCCAACGGTTCGCCAATCCCCATCACCACCAGATTGGTGATGCGTTCCTCGCGTGGCATCAAGCGATCGACTCGCAGGATTTGTTCGAGGATTTCCGAAGTCGACAGATCGCGTTTCACACCCATCAAGCCGCTGGCACAGAAGACGCAGCCCATGGCACAGCCAACTTGCGTACTGACGCAGACGGTGCGACGTTTGGGCTCGCGCATCAGCACGCATTCCACGAAATGCCCGTCTGCGAGTTTCAGCAGAAGTTTTTCCGTGCGGTCGGAAGCGATTTGATGGGCGGAGACGCGGGCCGTGAAGAGGCGATACTTGTCGAGCAAATCGGCACGCAGCTTGGCCGGCAGATCGTGCATGCCGGCAAAATCGCCGACCCGCTTGCCGAATATCCAGCGACGCACTTGGCCCGCGCGATAGGCCGGCTGATCATGGGCTACGCACCACTCTTCAAGTGACTGAGACGAGGAATCCAAGATCGGTAAACGTTGACTGAGCGAATTCATGAAGTGATTCGTGGCAATCCGAGGACCGATCGAAGCTGTCGCGCGGATCGGATGTGGAGATCAAAGGGAATACATCGCCGATGGCGTGATAGGGCCGCGTTCGCGGGCTGGGTCCCTTTGCGGCTCAAAAGTCAGCCACCTATGATGACCCGGCACGTCTCTGTCAATGAACTGGCAATTCTCGTCCAGTCAGGTTCGAACGGAAGCCGCCGCCAAGATTCTCGAAATCGTTTGCGAAGGCACACAACGTCCGCATGATGGCAGCAGGCTTCCTGCTCAGCCATCAGCATCTTCCCCGAATCATTTCATTGTCGTCGTCGAACTGCTCGCTCATCCGTTTCAGGAACAACTAAAGACGTTGGCCGAAGGTTCACGACAAGGACACAGACATCCAGTTCGACAATTTGCCCGAGGACCAACATCCAGGGACTCCCCCACGACGAGCACCAACTCCGATTCCGTCACCGAAAGCAATGGGGGCGACGGGATTCTCGTTGCGGTACATCGAATTGGCGTCGCTGCTTGAACTCAAGATCGCGGCCGGTCGCACCAAGGACAAAGCCGACGTGATTGAATTGGTGCGAGCAAATCGTAAGCAGGCCGAAACGGTTCGCGAGCACCTTCAAGCAGTCCACGAATCGTACGCGGCTGAATTTGATTCGTTGTTGGACGAAGCTGACTCGAAATAGCGATCGTACAAACTGTTTTCGCAATCACCATCGTCGCCGGATGCCGCGTTTCCGTTGCATCACTTTTTCGTCGCGCGGAACAGCGGGGACTCCGCCAGCGTGAATACGACGACTTCTTCGCCGGTAATAACGCTGCTGTCGTGATGCAGGCTGACGGTTTTGACGCCGGTGATTTCCAGGACGAGTTTTTCGAGGACGGGGCGGGCCGTTTCAATCAATTGAGTCCGAACCTGTTTCAGCAGATCCCGCCCTTTCTCAACCGGAAATGTCTCGGCGAGATGTTGTTCCGCAGCCGTCAGCACTCCCTGTAATCGGACGACGAGAAGATCGCCAATGAGGTGCGTATGAATGTGCTTTGGCCCCCGACCCATGAATTCCTGCTCGAAGCGGTTGATTCCATCGCAGATGGCGGCTTCGATTTCTCCCCGCGATTTCATGACGATCTCCTTCAACTCGCCGCACGAATGAGAAGTGTGTGGCAAGCAGTTGCATGCAGATGACACGGCAAGAACGTGCGGTTCCTTGTCGGCTGAGCGCGTTGAAAATAGCCGTCGTGAATAAAGATTACGAGCGTCCCTTGTTTTCCTGCGCGTCGATGTTATCTTGCGTGCGGTGAAGAGAGCCACGTGATGTTTACGCGGCATCTCACCTTTCGGATGACTTGATATAGCGTAGCCCGAAGCGATTCGGGAGACGCGTTGCACAGTAAGCCGACGTGGCGGAAGACCTCCGGGTGTTCTGCCACGTCGGTTTTTTTTGTGGCTTGTGGTAAGTGAACGGTTCGCGATGACCAGAGACCAATGCAATGGAAAAGCACGATCCCACAATCGCAGAACAGATCGCGGAAGCGCTCAGTGCGTTCCAGAAACAGAATACAGGGCACGCGCCGAAGTCAGTGACCGTGGTCCTGGGCGAAGACACGCTGGTCGTCACACTGCACGAGGCGTTAACGCCGGCAGAGAAGGCGCTGGCCCAGAGTGCGAACGGTGCGGCGAAGGTACAGGAGTTTCACCGGCAGTTGTTCGCCGCGTCTTTCGAATCGCTGCGGCAGGAAATTCAACGAATCACTACGAGAGATGTACGCGAAGGAATTGCGGAAATCGAGCCGACGAGCGGGGCCGTCACTCATGCCTTCACAACGGGCACGATGGTGCAGGTCTTATTACTCGCACCGACGAGCACGTCGGCAAACAGTTGATGCGACGATTGGTCGCGTGACGTCAGAAAGCAGGGATGTTCAATCATGTTGGTCTTATCGAGGAAGCCGCTGGAATCTGTCGTTGTCGGAAGCGGAAACAACGTCGAACGCCTACTAACAGTTACGGTGAGATCAAACACGGCCGAGTCAGGCTGGGGTTTGAGGCACCTGGCGAGATACCCATTCATCGTTCGGAGATTTGGGAACGCATTCAAAGGGACGACCGGCCCGACGAAACACCGTTGAATTCCGACGAATCGATTGTGTGTTGATTCCAAGAGTTCTGTTCTTCACAGGAGTCGTGGCCCGTTCGGGCCTCGTGTGTGCGTTACTCGAAAGGAGTCTTCGCAATGCCTCGACAGTTATCTGTTACGACACGTTTCCCAACAACCTTAAAGAAAGAGGAGTTACCATTATGAGTGGCACGACAGACAAAGTAAAAGGCCGCATCAAGGAAGCGGCAGGCGCGCTGACCGACAACAACGAGCTTCGCGAGGAAGGTAAAACCGACCAAGCAGTCGGCAAGGCCAAGCAACTCGCAAGCGCCCAGAAGGCCGTCGACGAAGCTAAGGATTCGACGAAGTCCTGCGGCTAATGATTGGCGCAGAGTGCATTGGGACCGGTCGTCCAATGGTCTCCCTCGACCACCCAACCTGACGACGGCCGGTCCACA
>JAQBZS010000588.1 GCA_027622115.1 Planctomycetota bacterium
CGACGGGCAGGAGTGGAGTGCCCGTCCTACAACAAACCTCGGCATTCACACCCAGAAACGGAAGAACCAAACAAGACCGCCTGCGAATCATGGCCGTAAGACGAATTTGTCGACGTCATGGGGATACGCCGCAGTCGCGGGGCTGTTGGGACCGCTGACTTGGAGCGGGCGCACGATCTCAAGGCCGTCGCTATTGAATATTGTCGTATATGTACGTCGCGCGCCGTCAGAATATGTGACCGCGATCATACTGCCATCAGGAGCGACAACTGCGGGCGAGAAGTTATTGCCGCCACTGACGATAGAATCGAGCAGCATGTTTTTATCCGCTCTCTTCCTGCGGCCCCACATTTCGCCGACGAATCCCAGTCGCTTCGTGCGGCCTCGCAGCGGTTCCACGAATTCCACGACGATTGCCGGTTTTGCCGCGACGATCGTCTGACGCAGTTGCACCGCGAAGCGACCGTTCGCGAAGGGCGTGAAATGCACCATGCCGTTGCGAATCGCATCTTGCCGTTGGATTTTCAATTGCTCGTCCGGCGAGAAATCCACGATTCGGCGTTCCGTGTCGATCAGAATGCGACCGTTGCCCGCGAAAACTTCGATCTGACCGTTCTTCCATCCGGCCAGCGGATTGGCGGCATTGGGATTCGTCCAACTCGGGGAACCGATCGGCAGCAGCGGGCTCATGCGACCTGGATTACGGATTGGCGGGACTTCGACGCGCCGAGGGTTCACCAACGCATCGGGGTCGTACGGATGCAACGGGGCAAATGGGGGCAACGTCCAGTCTCGTTGGGCCTGACGGCCGTCTTGTCGAAAGTACGGTGCACGTGGTTGGTTTGCCGGTTGCGGGAACAGCGGCGGCTCGGTTGGGCGATTGAAATACGAGAATGGTCGCATGTCTCGACGCTGGAGTTTGGGATCGTCCGGTTCGAGCTGTTGCTGCATGTTGACGACCGAGCCCAGCAACTCCGGAGTGGGCCCCAGGTGATTCTCCCACCCGTCCCAGCTCACGAAATAGAGATCGGACCAGCCGCCGCCGGTTTTTCGAATGGCCAGATAACCGGCATCGTCGGGCCGAATCGGATTCAGTCCTGCATGCCGCGCATCGAACAGCGGTACGGTATCGACCAGTTCGCGGACGGTGTCGGTTTCCAGGTTGTAATGGCCGATCCGGTATTGCGTGTTACCGCTTTCGTACCAAAACAGGATGTGCTTTCCCGTGGGCGACCACAGTACGGCCGAGCGGCGAATCGTCGGTTTGCGATATGCGCCGTTTTCCGCACGCCAACGGACACTCTTCTTGACAGTCGCAGCTTCACCTTGCCGACCGATCAGAATCTCGATGTGGTCGTGCTGGTGTTCCGTCCGAGAAATCATGTAATGCGAAGTCGCTCGAACCAACGCCACATCGTGTTGCGGCGAGATACCGGGAATCGTGGTCAACGTGCCCGCCGCATCGGCGAGCTTCGTCACCGATTGCGACGCGAGGTCGAACTTGGCGATGCTCCCATCGTCCTGCATGAAGGCGAGCCCGGAATTGTCGGGCAACCACACAACGGATCGCGGGATCGAGCAACCGCTGACGGCCAGGGTCAGGGCGAGGCATATCGGATTGATAAGGGAGTGCTTCATGGCGTGGGCTCGCGAACAAAGATTCGATCGATCGTGATCGAACTCTACCACCCGAATGGACGGCGCGACCGCGAATGCCGCGTCCGCGTACGAATCCACCCGGAATTTTCGCGGTGCGGTCGGTGAATCTTTCGCGTTCGCGAGAAGTTACCGAGCCGAAGACCTAGAGCTTTCTGAAGCAGTCGCGTTGAACGGCGCGACTCGACAAACGCGCAGACACCGATTGACCATTGCCGTAGGCACAACCGTCACCCGTTACTCACCGTGAGTGACATTCAGCCTGATTGGTTTTGGCCTGAGCTTGTTCGCCGACTCTTCAACCTGGTTCGCGCCTGCCGCTGTCACGGTCGTCCCTTTGACCGATAGGTAACGCAGCGCGGGGTGACTGGAAAACTGAACGATTCCCGCGTCGCTGACCTGTGTGCCATCCAAATTGAGGCGGGTCAGTTTTGTCAGCGGCTCGAAGTGCTGCAGGTCGGCGTCTCCGATCGGTAGCTGACTCAAGGTAACGCCGTACAAGTTGGGGCACCCTTTCAGCAACGGCAATGACGCTGCCGTCACCTTGGTTTCGTCCAAATACAAGTACACCAGCTTCGGCATTTGAGACACGATTCTCACTCCGGCATCACCGACCGCTGTCGATTTCAATCCCAAGGTCGAAAGTTCCGTCAATCCGCTCAATGCCGATGCGCCGTCGTCCGTAATGCCCGTGCCGCCGAGTTCAAGTGTGACGAGTCTCGTCAGCGTTTGAAGTTTCTTGACTCCAACGTCGGTCACGGGTGCTCCGTCGAGCTTCAAGGTCTTGAGCTTCGGAAATCGAGCAATATGGCTCAGCGCCGCGTCATTGACGTTTGTGTTGAAGAGTTCCAGCGTCTCCAACTCGCGCCCGGAAAACGTCTCAAAAGCGGACCCGTTGATTTTCTCGCCGACGGTGAGCCGCAGAAACTCGAGCGACTCGATCGCGCCGAGCGCCTCCAAGCCGGCGTCCGTGATTTCGTGACTCGGCAAAACGAGTTTCGTGAGTGATCGCGAATTCCCGATCGCTTGAAGATCGGCGTCCTGCAAACTGACATTCAGAAACGTGAGTTCCCTGAGGCTGCTTGACTTCGAAAGATGTGTCAGTCCCGAAGACGTCAACGTCGGAGGCGCCATGAACGTCAGTTTTTCGAGCTGCGATAGATTGGCGAGTTGCAGGAATTCGGCGTCAAGGATTTCCACGGGTCGCGTGAAAAGGATCGTCGCAATGTCGAACGCATCATTCGGCACCGCCGCCACGTTGCCGACCGACGTCGAGCGCCGTTCGCCGGGTTTGCGGATTTGGATCGAACCGGATCGCTCCAAGATCCAGAGCGCGACTTGGCGATTGAGTGCCGCGAGTTCCTCGGCGTTTTCCGGCTGCACAACGGCGACGGGCGGATTACGAGGCGGATCCGGTTTCGCGGCCACTTCCACGGCAATTTGCGATTTCGGCTGGCCGTGTTTGGCGAGGTACCCGATTTCCTCGTCGCTAAGCACCCGGTTGTAGAGCAACACGTCGTCGACAATTCCGGATGCGGCTGGACGTTGCCCATTCCGGCCGATCTTGAAAACCAATTCTTCCGATCGGATGGAACCGGTGACTTTCCCGGTCGACGTGGTTTTCAGACGAGTACCGTCCAGGAACAGCGAGATCCCGGAGCTTTGTCCCGAACCGTCGTAGGTCGCCGACAACAGATGCCAGCCGAAGCGGTCGATGTCGAGTGTGGCCTGTGCTTTCGCCATGTCACCCGTTGTTGGATCGGCGACCAACGAAAGGAACGCCTCGCCGTCTCGGACGCCCAAGTCGTAGCCTCGTTGGCCAGGCGGCGGTTGTTGCCGCGACAGCAGCAGCCCATTTTGTTTCGAGTAAAACCAGAGGCTCATCGAAAAGGGTTGATTGAACTCGAAGTCCCCCGCGCCCCTGAAGTGATATTCGTGACTTTGACCGATCGAAAGTCCCCAGCCATGCGGGCTGCCGGTGAATCCGCCGCCACCAATGCCTCGCCCGTCAAAGCCCTGCCCGCCGGCATCCGCCAAACGACCACCGACGCCGTCTTCAAACGTGTAATACGCAACGAGCCCCGCGTTCAATTCCACGTTGGCCGGTGGTGGTCCGGGATCAACGGACGGCGGATTCTTAGGTCGACGCGGTGGATTCTTAGGGCGTGGATTGGGCTGTCGATTGGTTTTGCCGGGATTGCGGACGCGGACGGGTTGCGCCTCGGATTTCGCGATGCGGGGATCGACCCTGGCGAGATCCGCCGACGCGGCACTGCCCGACTTATCGGCAGTCGTCTTGCGATTTGAAGATTCATCGGACGCGTCGTCCCTGGGCAGCATGGCCCAGACCACGACGCCAAACAGCACCAATGCCGCGCCGGCAGCGGCGATATTGAACCGGCCCGAATTACGTTGTCGCGACCTGCGTCGATTCTTGATGCGAGACGCGACGGATTTCTGCTTCACTTCGAATTGAGGTAACCGCTCCGCGTCGGGCTCGATGATTTCCTTGAAGAGCAACTTCTTGAGCTGTTCGTCGTACGCGCGCTTATGCTTGGCATTCAGCAAGCGCACGCGAGCCTGCGAGACTTCGTTCAGCAACTTCTGCGACGCCTCGATTTGGTCGCCGGTCGAACACTGTTGCAGGAACGACATCGCGCGATCGGCCGCAGTGTCAATCACGTCCAGATCCGCTTCAAACGGTTCCAGCCCCAAGAGACGGTAGTGGTTCGGAGGCTGCTCGGAAGGTGGGATTCCGAGCCACTTGTGATAGGGATCAAACGGCTTCGCTGGGGACGAGGATTCAGCCATGGTGCTCTGCGATTCGTGGCAATTGGTCGACGGGCGAGGGCATTCAGAACCCTCGCCGCCATCATATTGAACAGGCGCTTGACGTGGGACAATGGAGTCGCGGACATTCCGTCAATGGCTGCGGAATGAGAGTGTTGAAAACCTGGGATCGACCCGGTGACGTGCAGCGGAGGGTTGGGGTCGGGACATAGCTCGTACTACAACTCTGCGATTTGTTGTTTTCCTGCGCGCATTTGTGAGTAGTGGATTTCGCCAGAAATCCAGTTCGGAATTCTGGCGAATCCCACTACCGCGTCTGCTTGCGGCGACGCAGCGCCGTTTAACCACAGTGCCCAACGGGCCGCGCGTTCCCCAGCCATGCGGGCTGCCGGTGAATCCGCCGCCACCAATGCCTCGCCGTCAAAGCCCTGCCCACCGGCATCCGCCAAACGACCACCGACGCCGTCTTCGAACGCGTAATACGCAACGAGCCCCGCGTTCAAATCCACGTTGGCCGGTGGTGGTCTGGGATCAACGGACGGCGGATTCTTAGGTAACGACATCGCGGGTTCGTTCGCGTCAACAATTGGCTGGGCGTTAACATTCGGTGCATGAAGACTGACAAACAGCTCTACGCAATTTTTGCTGCTCAGCCAGAGTGGATCTTCGAACTGACGGAGCAATCGTCTCCCGGCGAGTGTGAATTGAAGTCGGTCGCGCTGAAGGCGATTGACCAAACTGCTGATGCTGTAATCGTACCTCGTCGCGAAACTTCTGAGTTGACCGTTATCGAGTTCCAGTTTCAGGATGACCCCGAGATTTATGCTCGAACGGCGATCGAGATGGCATTGTTGCAGCAGCAACACGGCATGAGGCGTGTCCGTGGCATGGTCTTCTTTCGCTACTCCAGCCATGACC
>JAQBZS010000589.1 GCA_027622115.1 Planctomycetota bacterium
TTTGGTTGATCCCTCATGAAACGCGCCGGTAAGCTGTGGCCGAAGTTGATCGACTTCCGCAACCTGCACCGGGCCGCGCATCGCATCGCGCAGCTCGAGGAAAGCGGCACCGTCCCGATGTCGCCCGATTCCTGTTCAACCTCGAACACGAATTGATCCGCCTGCAAGACGAGTTGACCGCGTGCACCTACCTGCCGAGTGGTTACCGCACGTTTCAAGTCCAAGGTAGCGTTCGGACAGGCCTACCAGCCACCGTTGGACCAAGCGTTCCTTTGGCCGCCCCGCGAATTGCATGACGACACCGGACGACGGTCTGGACTCACACCTCGGCGCGCCCGCGAGGTCCAAAACACCGAACCACGCAGCTATGGCGAGAAGCAACACGGCTTCCAACGGAGTGCTGGGAGAACAACAAACCACACGAAACCCTATGTTGTTGTCTCGGTTGTGAGCGTGGTTCCTGTTCCGGTTGGAACAGCGACAGTTCTGGGTATGGTTGGCCCAGGAACCGCCACGCAACACACGCACACATAGTCTTGTCGATATCCACGTACTCTTGCGAGCCTGGATTCTCCGATGATTGCTTGTCGTATTCGCCGAATTCATTGATGCACCATTCCCAGACATTTCCGGCCAGGTCGTGAATGCCGTCGGGAGTCGCACCGGTCGGATACAAACCGACGGGTGTGACGTGGCCAATACGGTGCTCGTTGTTCAACCGCGTCTCGTCCGGATCGCCTTTCGGCCACGGAAACTTGCGGCCTTCAACGCCCCGCGCGGCGCGTTCCCATTCGGCTTCTGTGGGTAATCGCACCCCGCGCCATGCCGCAAAGGCCATCGCTTCGAACCAGTTCACGTCGGTCACCGGACGGCTGGGGAATTCGGTTTGCTCGTCCCACCTGCCCGGTTGCGCGACGCTGCCGAAACCTCCGGCTGTCCACCACTGCGATTCGAGGTAACCGTCGGATTCCACGAACTCGTGATACTCACCCACCGTCACGGGAAAACGGGCGATTTGGAATTCGTCCAAAGTGACTTCATGCACGGGCGCCTCGTTTTCGTCGTAGGCGTCCGAGTCGTAGTTGGATTGGCGTTTCTTTTTGCTCTGGGCTCCCATCCAGAACTTGCCGGCGGGGATGGTGACCCAGCGATCGGGATGGTTGTGTTCCAGTCTGGGATCGCCGGCTTGGGCGAGTGCGTCGGCGGCGGCGATGCGTTCCTGGATCGGCACCTTGGCCGCGAGTTTGGCGTCGAAGATGGCCATCACGGTTTTCAGCAGCTTGGCGTAGCGCGCGTCCGAGCACGCGTACTTGAGCGGGGCGAGGTCTCGGAAGATGCCGCCCAGCAGGCCGGTGACCCGGGCTTGCTTGTCCTGGCTGGGACGTTTGCCGAGATCGTCCAGGAACTCGGCCACCAGGCGGTCGACCTTGGGCTTGCCGTGTTCGTGCAACACACCCGCCAACAGCCAGACCACTTCTTTCCATTCCGGTTGGTACAGCGGTTTCGGCTGGCCCTTTTGCTCGGATTTCCACAACAGCGACTGCTGGTCCTCGTCCGAGCGCGCGGCGATGGCCCGCGCGGCCAGGAACTCTTGGAACGTCAGGTGCCAGAACCGCACGTCCGAGCCTCGGGCGACGATGATGCCGCTGTCCAACTCTTCGTTCGTGAGGAATTGCTCGGCGGCGGCGATGGCGTTGTCCGGTTTGATCAGCCGCCGTGCGCTAGCACCCGGTTCGTTGGCGCGATCCGGTTTTTTGGCCCGAGCATGCTGGAACCGGCTGCTAGCGCGGGGCGGCTGATGTGTGGCGGTCGTCTCGAATTCGTGGGCGATGGCTTCCGCGGCCCAGCGGCGAGTGACCTGCACTTGGCGGCCGTCCGGATGCCGGTGCATGGCCAACGCCAGTTCTCGCAACAACTCCAGCGTACGTTCTGCCGAGGGACGTTCCGGTCGCTGTTCTCGGGCACGCGACAACCACGTGAGAATGGACTCATAAAGCTCGGCCCGCTGTTCGGGCAGACGTTTCTCGTTCCAATGCACCACGGCCAGCGCGGTGAGCATCACCGGATTGCGAGCCATGCGTCGGATTTCCGCACGAGCACTCAACGCACCACCCAACTCTTCGCGGTGGGCGACTTGTCGGTCTTCGTCGTTGGGGAACAGCACCTGGCACCACTGATGCAGAAACCAGTCCACGCCAGCCTGATCCAGGTGCTCGATCGTGGCCTGGTCGAATCCGGACAGTTCGGCCCCGTCCTGATATCCGGCCGGGCGGCTGCTGACGACGATCCGCGTTTCCGGATGCGCCTCGGCAATGTTCTCGATCAGGCGACTGATTCCGCCGCGTTCGATTCGGCCGGGGGCTTCGTCCAGACCGTCCAGCAGCAACAGGCAGCGTCGCTGCAACTGTTGGCGGAAGAAGGTTTCGTCCAGGTCCGCAGACTTGGCGGCTGGGGCTTCGGCTAGAAACCGCGGCAGCCAATCGGGCGAGTCGTCCAAGGGCGGCGCGTCTTGGCCGTTGGCTCGCGTGCCGTGCTGGTATTGCACCAAGTCCGAGATGGGAACAAAGACCGGGAAGTGCGGCTCGGTGGTGATGGTGGTTGTAATCGTGGTGTCGTCGCCGAACAGCCAGTTGTAGTCGGCTTCGTCCTGATGCAGCCAATATCTGGCGGCGGACCAGGCGACTCGGCGGAGAAACGTGGTCTTACCGGCACCGGGATCGCCGATGATGACGACTCGCGGGCTGCGGAGCACGGAGCGGAGGGCGGTGTGACTCGGGGAGTCTTTTTCGGCGAAAGCGGGTTGGTGTTCTGAAAGTCGTTCGGCCGAAAAAGACTCCCGACCCCGTGTGCGCAAGGTGATGTACAGCGAATCGATGCGGAAGCGGTGTGCTCGCGACGCGCCGGTGGCCAGGCCGCGGATTTCCATGTGCTCGGTGCGGTCGAGCAGAGTTCGCTGGTAACGGTCGGGCTGTGCCATGCCGGGCGAGCCGGCTGACGCGGCGAAGTCAGGCTGCCGCTTTCGCCAATCGTGGAGCGCGTCGGTCACGTCGGCTCGGAGTTCGCCGGGCGTGCTGAACCGGCACGTGAAACCGCGACCGTTGAGCCAGGCCTTGAAGTCCTTCAATCGGTCGACATTCCGTTGTATCTCGGCCAGCAATTCGGCTGTGGACTTGCCGCTGCGGATGGCTTCGACGATGCGGTGTTCTTCCGTGGCGGATTCGGGCCAGTCCGCATTATCGGCGACCAGGAACGCCACCACGTCCTTGCCCTCGGCCACGGCTCGTTCGCATTCGAGCCACGTGATGCTCTTGTGATCGGCATTCGATTCGTCATCCGGCACCCAGCCGTAGCGCTGGGCCACAATGACGACCACCAGATCGCATTCGGAAACCAATTGCAGACACTCGCCCAATGGCTTCCGCGAATTGGCGGCAAAGTACTCCATCATCTTGGGATAGAACTCGACCGAGATCGCGGCGTCCCGCGCGGCGGAGCGATACTCCTGCAAGTCTTCGCTGGTGGATGAAATGAAGACCCACGGTGTGGTGCGTTGTTGGCTCGTCATGTGGAGACTCGGTTGGTTGCTGGATCAATGACTCGGATGGCAGGGTCGAGTTGTTCGCACTCCCCAAAGTTGCGGGTGCGATGGGCATTTGTTGCGTCACTACCGATCTCAGTGAGACTCAACAGGAACCGCGTTTACGCACGGATTGTACTCATCACTCGCACTATTGAGCCCAGGCGTCGGAACGAGTTGCGTCGCGAGTCGTTCGTCAAGAACGGGGCGATTCCACGGTCAAACGCAATCAACCCCGTGGACGAGCGGCAATTCGAGGGAACTACCGAGGGTCTGACTTACGGCCAAACGGACGACTACAGCGTCAACGTCACGGAAACCCCGGTTCACATTCACGATTTACAGGCCACGATCCTGAATCAACTGGGCATCGATGTTATTTGTTATTTGTTGCGAGTTGCCTTAAGAATCCCAGCGGGATTCCACCAGTGTAGAACCCTGTTGGGGTTCATTTTGATAATTCCATCGTCGACTCAGGGTGCGCTGCGCAATCCTGGGCTCTGCTGTTTGCCCCCTTCGGCGTGAGGAATTCATCACGCCTTCGTTTTGGATCAACCGGAAATGCTCTCGCTCGATGTCGTCACGGACGCTCCCACCAAACGCCCACGCTTGCCGAAATGGCTGAAACGCCCGTTACCGCAACCGGGGATGGCGTACACGGACAGCGTGATTTCGGACCTGCGACTGGAAACGGTCTGCGAAAGCGCCAAGTGCCCGAATCGCACGGAATGCTGGTCGCAGAAGACGGCCACGCTGATGATTCTCGGCAACGTCTGCACGCGACCGTGTGGGTTTTGTTCGGTCCCCAAAGGGAAAACCGAAGTTGTTCAGATCGATGAACCACAACGAGTCGCTGAAGCCGTGCTGCGCCTGGGGCTCAAGCACGTCGTCATCACGTCGGTGACTCGCGACGACTTGGCGGACGGAGGGGCCGACCACTTTTATCAATGCGTCATTGCCGTGCGTGATTTGACCGGCGCGGCGGTGGAAGTGCTCACGCCGGACTTCATGGGCAACCGCGCGGCGATCGATCGAGTCATCCAGGCTCGACCCGACGTGTTCAACCACAACACGGAAACGGTCCCACGTCTGTATCACCGAGTGCGTCGCAACGCTGACTACCAGCGGACACTCGACCTGCTGACCCAAGTGAAAGACACGGCCCCCGAGATTCCGACCAAGAGCGGCTTGATGCTTGGGCTGGGCGAAACCACGGACGAAATCCTCGACGTGTGCGCGGACTTGCGACGCGTGGGTTGCGACATGATCACGCTCGGCCAATACCTCCAGCCCACGTTGGAGCACTTGCCGGTTGAACGATTCGTGCCACCGGAAGAGTTCGACGAGATCGGTGACCTCGTTCGCAAGCTCGGATTCTCGATGGTTGCCAGCGGCCCATTCGTGCGGTCCAGCTATCACGCGGGAGAAATGGCTGCCGAAGCGGGGCGAACGTCGAATGAGTGACGCTCATCACCAAGTGAAGAACGCAAATCGGCGGCCGAACGCAAACGCGAACTGGCGACCAGAAAGATCGCGTGACCAGGCTGTCCAAGATTGACGGCGTCGGCGAAACCCGCGTCGAAAAGTACAGCGACCGCTTTTTGGGGAGCTGGAACAACGAGGCAGAGAACTGCCGTTCGGCGTACCGCAGCTAGCGCGGATTATTCATGGTCGTAGGGTGCTGTCGAAGCAAACCGTGATGGTGGTGCGTCTTCGGTCTCGGTTAATGGTGTTTTCGACTTGCAGCGCGATTTCGACGTGAATTGGTTTGCTGATGACGCACCAA
>JAQBZS010000590.1 GCA_027622115.1 Planctomycetota bacterium
TCGGCGATCTTTCCATCGACAAACGAGAGTTGCAGTGTTGGTGGTTCGGTGGCGACGACCATGAACTTGCGCGTGAAGACAGTCTTGGCGTCTTGTGCGGGCGATTTCGGCGACGGTGTTTTGTCGTCGGTTTTCGCTGCGGGTGGTTTTTCGCCGACCTTGACTTCAAGCGTGTGTTCGCCCGGCTCGAGCACGATGCCGCTTTGCAGCGTGCCAATCGCATACGGTGTTTCATCAATCGCATATACGACCAGCTTGTCTGCAAAGTTCTTGGAGAACGCGTCATCCACCAGCACTTTGACTTTGGCGGGTCCATGCGGATCGACCGGTTCCGGCCACATCGCCACCACCATCAGCAACAGCACGCACACACCCAAACCGGCCCCAGCAGCGTAGCGGTACTTCCGAGGAACTCGCGACAGAAACGCCTGGCCCTGCTTCCGCCAATTCGCGACCTGTTTCGGGAATGACGGCCTTCGCTCGGCCGCACTCGTCGCCGATTCAGCCGTGTCTTCAACGGGCGTTCGCTGTCCCCGCGATGGAGCAACCGCTGCTCGATCGGGGGCCACCGCCGGTTGCAGTGTGGCTTGCAATTGTTCGTCGTAGGCGGCTTTTCTGTCCGGTCGTAGCAAGCACACTTGTGCCTTGGCCATTTCATTGAGCAATCGCTGCGAGGCCTGCATGTGCGGCCCAAGCGCCAACTGTCGAAGAAACGCGGACTGCCGATTGCCGGCGGCCTCGATCACATCAAGATCATCTTCAAACAGCTCGATCCCCAACAGCCGATAGTGATTCGGCGGTTGTTCGGAAATTGGAATCCCCAACCACTTGTGATAGGGATCAAATTCACCCGGATCGACAGGAACGCGTGATGAATCGGCCATGGGAGGGTCGTTGGTCGCGAGGGGCCGGAGGCAGGGTTTCGGGAGGGCGTTCCAGCATAGCCAACCGCTCAGCAACGCACAAAACGTCGATCCGTGAATGATCCACATTCACAGTGCCCGAGTCGCAGCGGACGATCGTTCGCGCTCATCAGGAGGATTGCTGTCCGAGAAATGTCGGGGTGTTAACGTCGGCGATTTCAGGCACTCGCCGAGTCTAACGTGGTTGGTGGCCATCGGAAGGTTTCGTTCGCGGTTGTGGTTTCAAACTCGACAGTTTTACTCGGTGGAACTGGCAATGTGTGCCACTGGCTTTGCCAGTGTTTTTGTGCGAAGGAAAACGGAACAGGTGGACGTGGTGACAGGTTCCGTAATCGCGGCCTGCGTGCGACACAAGAATGCCAACAACGGTTGCAAACAGACAACGGTGCCATCCACCTGTGTTGAAATCCAACGAAGCGGCGAACTGAGTGCGGGACAGAGCCCGTCACCAAACACGGGTGAAGATCCCACGGAAGGCATTGCCATCCCTGGGAACTTCACCTCGAAATATCGCGCAAGAAAACAACAATTGGCAGCGATCCAACGCACCCGAAGTCGCACGTGCCGATTGATTTATCTTGCCCGATTCTGAATGCCCCGATATACACCGCTCGTTACGTGAAAATGAATGAAACAGTCGGAAAATCAGCCGTTTGGGCGCCAGCCCCGGTTTGACACGTTCGACCGGAACCGTGGCTAGCGCCCAATGGCCCTAGAGTTGTAGGTTTTCGTGCGTGAGCCTCGGGCACGGCTCGATGCCCGACCGCTTACGCGTTACGGCTCACAACTCTTGGACCATTGGGCTAGCGCCAAAACGGTAAATGAATTATCTGGACGAGCCACCCGTTCGTAGGTGCCTGCCGTCAAGACCACCGAACTGGCTTGGCAGCCGCGTCCGACTCAATCGTGCATACAGCAAGGGAATGCGACATGTTGGAATTGACTCAGTGGTGGAAGTCCGCCGCGTTTTCACCGAAGCCGTGGTTGATCTTGGGCAAAGGCCCATCCTTTGGTTTGCACGCGAATTGCGATCTCTCGAAATTCAACTGCCTCTCGCTGAACCACGCCGTTCGTGAAGTCCCGGTCGATGTGGCGCATGTCATCGACGTGGACGTGGTCGACGACTGCGGCGAAGACTTGATTCGAAACTGCCGCTGGCTGCTGATGCCGCGCTATCCGCACGTTGATTTTCTGGCGTCCGAAGAACCCTTGGAATCGTGGATCAACAAATCTCCCACCCTGAAGCGACTCGACGATGAAGGACGCCTGGTGTGGTATCAGCTTTCCAGCGGCAAACCCATCGACGGCACCCCTCAAATCCAAGCCACTTATTTCAGCAGCGAGGCGGCGATCGATCTGCTCGGAACACTCGGCGTGCGTACGATTCGTTCGCTCGGTGTCGATGGCGGGCGAGGGTACAGCGAGAACTTCGACGACCTTGAGCACAAGACGATGCTGGCCAATGGGCACGAGACGTTCAATCGCCAATTCGCCGAGATCGATGTCATCGTGGAACGCCACGGGATCGACTACGCACCACTGATCGAACCCTTCCGCGTTTTCAGCGGCACCGACGAATCCCAACGCGTGGCAGCTCGCGTGATGGAGTTTTCGATCAAGCAACACACGAAGCATCCAGTCAATTTTCAAGCGATGTTCGACCTACAATTTCCAACACCGAAAGATCCGGAAAACCGACCGCGTACCGGTTTTTCGTTCTTCCGCTTCGCAATTCCCAAGCTGTGCGGTCATCGCGGACGAGCCCTCTACGTCGATGCCGACATGCAGGTCTTCACCGACATTTCCGAATTGTGGGACATCCCGTTCGGCAAGCAGAAAGTCCTGTGTACCAACCAACCGGAAGCACCTCAGGCATGGAAGCACGCCGGCAGTTTCTTTCATCCCGGCCGTCAGATGAGCGTGATGTTGCTCGACTGCGAACGGCTTGACTGGGACGTGGAGCGGATCATCCAAGGACTCGACGCGGGCCGGTTTGATTACCGGCAACTCATGTTCGAGTTATGCCTGGTCCCGCCCGAGGAAATCGAAGATCGCATCCCGCCGGAATGGAATTGCCTCGAATGGTTCGAGCAGGCCAAAACGCGACTGTTGCATTACACAGTCGTCCCGACACAGCCGTGGAAGAATGACGAAAACCCGCTGTGCCAAGTGTGGGAACAGTGTTATCGCGACGCCGTGGATGCCGGGGCCGTGCAGTGCGAAGAAGTCTTGCACGGCATTGATTACGGCTTCCTGAAACCTTCACTGGCAAACGCGTTCACGGCGAAACAGAAGTCGGCCGCACGAGAAGCCGCGTATGTTGACTGGAACAACCCGGGGCCGTTGCCGAAACCGTCGTTACGGAATCGATTGGGCAACGTCAAACGCAGCGTGCTCGGCGCGGCTCGGAAATCGATCGAGTTGGCGGGGCGGGCGACGCGCGTCGTTCGCGGAAAATCCGGGCACTTCCAGGGAACGAAAGAATTCGTGGCCGCCAGACGAGATGTGCTGGCGGGCCAGGATGCGGTCGGTCGGATGATCGCGCTGACGGATCGCGAACTGCAAGACTTCCAGGAAGCCGTGGATTGGAAAACAGGCATGCAATTGCCGGACGGTCGCGTGCTGGGCATCGACGGCAAACGCGGCAAGTTGACCATCGGCACCGATCCGCGAGTCACGTTGTTCGAGCAAATGTTCGAATCCGCCGACAAGCGAATCCTGGAAGTCGGCTGTTGCGAAGGCATTCATTCGGTGCAGTTGGCGAAAGTGTGCCAACATGTCACCGCACTGGAAGTCCGCCCGCTGAATATCGTCGGCACGTTGGTGCGAGCCTTCGTACACGATGTCGACAACGTCAAAGTCCGTCTCGCCGATGCACGAGATCTCAACGGAGACGTGGAACAATTCGACGCAGTGTTTCACGTGGGCGTGCTATACCACTTAATGGACCCGGTCGAGCACTTATTCAAGCTCGGAGAACTCGCGGACAAGCTGCTGTTGGATACTCACGTCTGCTTGGATGACACGACGTTTGAACGTTCGGACGAGACCTACAACGGCAAGACCTATCGTTCGCATGTCTACACGAGCGAAGCCGGTTGGCGGGACATGTTTTCGGGCTTGGAACCGGAGTCACGGTGGTTGCACGTCGATGCGCTGCAAGAGGCACTGCGGGACGCCGGTTTTGAGGACGTGAATCTGATCGAGCAACGCATCGAACGAAATGGACCCCGCGTGACAATCGTGGCGCAACGTTCAGCTGCCGAAGCCAAGCAGGCGGCATGACGCGGTAATCCTAATTTTCTGACCTACCGTATTCTATGTGCTCTCCACCGGCCCCGTGCCGGTGGAAGCACGACTGACAAGCTACTGAACGGCCCCGTCTATTTTCTCAACTAATCGACCGAGCCTCCGCTCGGTGGCGGAATGGTTGATGCGACGAAAGCCGGGGTAGCTTGTCAGTCGTGCTTCCACCGACGCGGGGTCGGTGGAGAGCGGCGCAACCGAATTTCGGAATTGGTGACGTCCCACCGTACATCCGTTCGATTGACCACAGTTCGCCACAGCGGCAGCCATCGCAGGAGTTGGTTGAAGCATTCCGTTCTTGCACTTCTCTCGCAGTCGCCCGCACACAAATCCTCGCCCGCTCGATTAATGCTCCGGGCTCGGCTGAGTCCTTCCAGCCTGATTGCCTTTGTTTTCATGCCCGAGCACGTGCATGTGCTCGTGATGCCGACATCAGACGAATCCAAAGTGAGCCGTTTTCTCGGCTGGGTGGCACGGGCGAATGGGTGTGCTACTGGCTTTGCAAGTGCCGGGGCGACAGGATAACGACACGATGCCGCCACAGTGGGACACGACCCTTCGCTCGTGCCACCCCGCCGATGCGGATAAGGACGGACTGCGGTAGAATGAGAAGGACATTTGAGGCTTCGCAAATACACTACCTGGCATGTCAATGAATTGCCGGAGGTAAAAGTCATGAGCGCTGCATTGCAGTTCACGGTTGCCCAATACGACTTAATGATTCAACAGGGCGTTTTTGATGATCGCCCTGATCAACGTCTCGAGCTGATCAACGGGGAGATCCGCGAGGTGACACCACCAAACCCAATGCACTGTGATGTGATCGACCGGCTTCTTATGTGGAGCGTGGATAACATCCCACGTGATACGATCCGCTTGCGAATCCAAAACGCCCTCGGCATACCTGCGTTTGACAGCGTCCCACTACCGGACGTGGCATGGATGAAGGAACGCAGCTACCAGCGACGACGACCGACTCCTCGGGATGTTTTACTGCTGATTGAAGTCGCTGAATCCAGCCTGACCAATGACCGGGGCGAAAAAGCCGAACTCTACGCATCCGCACTCATCAAGGATTACTGGATTGTGAACCTGATTGATTGGTGCGTTGAAGTTCATCGTCG
>JAQBZS010000591.1 GCA_027622115.1 Planctomycetota bacterium
GAAGGTCGCGTTCCCGTTCGAGGCGTACAAGAAGCACAAGAACAACAGTTTTGCGTCCAGCACGCCGACGGTGGATGCGGATCACGTTTACGTTCAATGGCATTCCAAGACCGAATCGCCGCTCATGGCGATCAGTCACGACGGCAAGACAATTTGGAAACATGATCTGGGTCCGTATCTCCACGGACAGGGTGGTGCCACGTCTCCGATCGTATTTGGCGACAGCGTCTTCGTGGCGCACGATCATGCGGCCGGCAGCTATTTGCTGGCCGCGGATCGTCAATCGGGCAAACCGCGTTGGAAAATACCTCGCGATGGCAAACGAGCCTGCTACGCCACGCCGTGCGTTTACGAGGTTGAAGATCGCGCCGCCGAAATCGTGTTCTCGCACTGCTTCGAGGGCATCGTGGGAGTCGACGCGAAGTCCGGGACACCGAATTGGCACATCGACGTGTTCGGTCGAGCGTCGCAGCGAGCGCTGAGTTCACCGCTGGTAATTGGCGATGCCATCGTCGCGACGAGTGGCGGTGTGAGTGGCGAAAAACAACTCGTCGTCGTCAAGCCCGGCAAGAACGGCGATGTCTCCGAGGCCTACCGCATCAAGCGACAAGCCCCGCATGTGCCGACACCGCTCGCCTACAAGGACTGGCTGTTCTTGTGGAGCGACCAGGGAATCGTGTCTTGCGTCAACAAGATCGACGGCAAAGTTGTCTGGCAAAAGCGAGTCGGCGGCAATTATTTCTGTTCACCGATCTGCATCAACGGGCGGCTGTTTTGTGTCGACGTCGATGGTACGGTCGTCGTGATCGAGGCTGCGGACTCGTTCAAGGAACTGGCGAGAAACTCATTGGACAAGCCGACTCGTTCGACACCCGCAGTCAGTGGCGGCACTCTGTTTATCCGTACGGAATCGCACGTGAACTCCATTGGCGGCGCGAAGGGCTCGAAATGAAAACCACAGGGATGCTCACGCTCATCGTTGCGTGTTGGGCGTGTTCGACCGCACGGGCTGACAAACCCAACGTGCTGTTCATCGCCATTGATGACCAGAACGATTGGATCGGCTGCTTGAACGGGCACCCGCAGGTCAAGACGCCCCACATCGATAAGCTCGCCGCACGCGGCACGGTGTTTCTCAACGCTCACTGCCAGTCGTCGTTGTGCAACCCGTCTCGGACCAGCTTGATGACGGGTTTGCGACCGGACACCACCGGCGTGTACGGGTTGGCTCCGTGGTTTCGAGACTTGCCGAAGTTCAGGGATGTGGTGGCGCTGCCGCAGGCGTTGAAACGAAACGGCTATCACACGTATTCGACGGGCAAGATTTACCACGGTGGATATGGTCAACGAAAAACCGATCGTGAATTCGATTCGCTCGGTCCAGCCGCCAGCGTGGGTGCTCGGCCGAAAGAAAAACTGGTGCAGACTCCGTCAGCGCATCCACTCGTGGATTGGGGTGTCTTTCCGCACAAGGATGAAGACAAAGGCGATTGGAAGGTTGCCGGTTGGGCCGTGGACAAGTTGGACGAAAAGCCGCAGGAGCCGTTCTTTCTCAGCGTGGGATTCTTCCTGCCGCACGTGCCGTGCTACGCCACACAAAAGTGGTTTGATTTGTATCCCCTCGATTCACTGCAACTCCCGCCGCTACGGCGCGATGACCGAGACGATACGCCGAGGTTCTCGTGGTACTTGCACTGGAAGCTGCCCGAGCCGCGGTTCCGGTTTTTGCAGGAAGCCGATCAGTGGAAGAACCTCGTCCGTTCTTATCTGGCCTGCACCAGCTTCGTGGACAGCCAAGTCGGCCGCGTGCTGGCGGCGTTGAAACGCAACGAATTCGAAGAAAACACGATCGTGGTGCTGTGGTCCGATCACGGTTGGCATTTGGGCGAAAAGCTGATCACTGGCAAGAACACCTTGTGGGACCGTTCGACTCGCGTGCCGCTGATCTTCGCGGGGCCGGGCATCGAACGAGGCCGTTGCACCAAGCCGGCCGAACTGCTCGACATGTATCCCACGCTGCTCGAACTATGCGGCTTGCCGCCGAATAAGCAGCTCGAAGGTCTGAGCCTGGTGCCGCAGTTGAAGGACGCGTCCACACCTCGAAGACGTCCGGCAATTACGACCCACAATCACGACAACCACGGTGTGCGTTCCGAACACTGGCGATACATTCGCTATGCCAACGGTTCCGAGGAACTGTACGACATGCGGATCGATCCGAACGAATGGACGAATCTCGCGGGGAACGCGAAATACAAATCGGTGATCGAAGGACATCGGGCCTGGCTGCCGAAGGCGAGCGCCAAACCGGCGGCCGGCAGCAAGCACCGCATCTTGATCTTCGAAAACGGCAAGGCCAACTGGGAGGGCGACGACATTGCCGAAGACGCGCCCGTCCCGGAATTTTGACCGACTCCAACGTGACTTTCAGACGAAATCGCGAGAACCCAGCATGGCGACAATCACCCGAGTGGGCTTTATCGGTGCCGGCCGCATGGCAACTGCTTTGGCAAAAGGTCTGTCGACCGGCTTCACGTCGCCGGACCACATGATCGCCAGCGATGTGCTCAGCGCGGCTTGCGAATCGATTGCTGCGGAAACGTGGATTCGTACCACGGAGTCAAACGCCGAAGTCTGCGCCGAATCGGACGTCGTGATTCTTGCCGTCAAGCCGCAATACTTGCGAGAAGTCGTGACCGGTATCGCGTCCCATCTTCAGTCCCGGCATTTGCTGGTCTCGATCGCCGCCGGAATCACGATCGCCGATATCCAAGCGTGCCTCGACACGGAGCGACGCGTCATTCGAGTCATGCCGAACACACCCTGTCTCGTCGGTACCGGTGCTGCCGGATTCGCGTTGGGCGGCAACGCAACGCCGGACGACGCGGAACTTGTGAAACGCATGTTGGCCACGGTGGGCATCGCGTTCCAAGTTCCGGAGCGGTTGCTGGACGCGGTCACGGGTCTCTCCGGCAGCGGACCGGCGTACGTGTATCAATTCATCGAAGCGCTGAGCGACGGTGGTGTTCGAGTCGGCTTGCCGCGAGACATCGCCACAAAGCTGGCGGCTCAAACGGTAATGGGTGCCGCCCAAATGGTGCTGGAGACCGGCGAGCACCCTGGGGCACTGAAAGACGCCGTCACCAGCCCCGGCGGCACAACGATCGCCGGCATCCACGAACTCGAACGAGGTGCCTTTCGAGCGACAACCATGAACGCCGTCGAGGCCGCGACTCGCCGTTCCATGGAACTGGGGTCTTGAGAGTCAAAGACTGCGACACTCGATACGATTGCCGGACATTGTTCCGAAACGAAATGTCGCGAGTGAGCTTGACACGGTCATCCGCGAATGGAGAAACCGACTGGCGGACCGACGCCTTGTGATGCGGCGTTGTAATTCATTCTGCCGCTGACGCTTTGTTGGTTGTAAGCGGCGAAGTAACGGATTGGACCACTGAAACAGCAGTCCCTGAAGGCGTTTGAACAATTGAAATTGCTACATCACCTGCAGAATCGGATTCCGGGCGGACGAAAATCTGAACGTGTGTGCTGTCGGCCGACAGTGTGGACACAATTATCGCGCCCCATTTCTCAGCATCGGTATCGCGAACGACCACATAATTAGCGTGACGGGGTTCTTGAGACTGACAAATCCGGCTTTGGCAATCTTGCAAGGGCGTAATCATCACTGATTTTCAACTTCTTCGCGTACCACAGGATGACCTTTTCGGGGCGTTCCTTCGTTACGGTTTTGAACGACCGGAAGTTACCGGCCTTGCCGACACTGTGCTCCGCCTGAGAGGCGGGGCCATCTGCGAGATAGTTCCACATATCTGCAGCCAACTGTTGTGTGGAGATTGCGACCGCAATGAATAGTAAAGCTACCGAGTTCATTTCAGGACTCCTCTCTTGCTCGTCAACGACGACATTTCAATCGTCACGATCGAAGACGTTGTTCGGGCAGAAGGCGCGGGCGGCAACACCCCGTTCGTGTTCACCATCCGCTTCAGCAATCACGTTGCAAACGGGGTTCTCACTTGCCGCTGAGAGCAGGAATGCCGGCAAATCGATCGTGCTCCCAGAATCGAGGCTGCCGGAACTGCGCTTCGTTTGTTCCGGCCTACCATGGTCGGCCTACCATGGTCGACGGCAGTCCGAGCTTGTCGGCGGAGAGCATTTGATAGGTCTTGTCCTTGCGCTCTTCGCAATACACGACGTGGTCGAGGGCGTGTACTCGAACACGTTTCAGGGCTGCGGCACATCCGGCTTCATGCTGAAACGGATCCTCGTCGCTTCCGATCCGGAGCTGCCGCTCGATTTCGGCCAATTCCGCATCGGTCCGGCTCGGCCCGTGGTCCTCGTCTTCGCTTCCGACTTGTTCGTTTGAACCTGCGACTTCCGGCTCCCAAAGCCGGCGCTCTGCCAGGCTGAGCTACATCCCGGTTGCCAGGGAACCGGGGCAAGCCCGGTCTGGACAAGGCTTGAGGCCTCGGGCACGGCTCGGTGCCCGGTGGCTTACGCGTCACGGCTCACAACTCTGGGCCGCCGCCCCTTTCGCTCGTCGAATCGCCCAAGTTATTCTGCACCTCGCGCAAATGGGACATGTTCTTGTTGAGCGCGCAGCGCATCCCGACGGAATTGCGCCGTCGGCATCAAAATCACAGCCACCCGTTCCAAGGATTCGGCATGCGACTTTCGACGATGGTTCTCGGCTTTCTTGGTCTTGTTGTCGTTGGCCAATGCTGGGCCGATCGACCGCTCAACACGCTCAGTGAAGCCGAAAAGCGGTCTGGGTGGGAATTGCTGTTTGACGGCAAATCCGCGGACGCTTGGCGGAATTACAAGCAGGACGCGCTGAGCGATGGCTGGGTGATTGACGACGGCGCGCTGACTCGCAAACGCCAGAGTGCGGGCGACATCATCACCAAGAAGCAGTACGAATTCTTCGAATTGCAACTCGAGTATCGCATTTCAAAAGGCGGCAACAGCGGGCTGATGTTTCATGTGCGTGAAGGCGAGCACAGCACCGGGTTCACGGGTCCGGAGGTTCAAATCCAGGACAACGTGCATGGCCACGATCCCATCAAGTCGGGCTGGCTGTATCAACTTTACAAACCGGTCAAACCCGCCTGGGCGATTAAGTTCGAGAACCAAGTCGGCTACAAGAGCCCGGATGTCAGCGACGCGACTCGTCCGTTTGGAGAGTGGAATCACATCTATCTGCGAATCGCCAAGTCGAACGGCGAAGTCTGCATGAACGGCGTGAGTTATTACTACTTCGTGAAAGGGAGTGCCGACTGGAACAAACGAGTCGCCGCCAGCAAATTCAAGAACTTCCCCGAGTTCG
>JAQBZS010000592.1 GCA_027622115.1 Planctomycetota bacterium
ACACAGCGTCCGTGTTCGCCAAAATTTGGCAAATCTATTGTACATGGACTCAAAAATGGGTTAAATGCAGGAGGCAAAAGAACATCCTAGATTGCCAAAATCGGTCGCAGAACTTCTGGGACGCCGCACTAGGAAGGAAAACGGGCTAGGTTCGATATTTGCGGCCTGCGGGGGTCAGCTTTCACTCTTTCGTGGGCGACCACGTTTGCGAAGTGTTGGAAAGAAAACGGGACAGGTTCGTTTAAGTGGCAATGCCATGCTATATGGTAAAATGAACCTGTCCCGTGTTCTTCGGTCATCCTCGCCAACGCAACGAAACTGAGTGCCGATCAAGCCAGACGCCGATTGCTCGCCCTGGGAATTGATCCGGAAACAGTTGATTTCGACAAGACGACGTTTTACGACTACACCGGTTTCGCGAAGCCGACGCGCGAGCAATACGCTGCGATCAACAAGATGGCAGGCTATCCTGTACAGAGCACAAACCTGCCAGGCAAGATCATCCCCGAATTCCTGCACAGGGACACGGAGATGTTTGCGGCCATCCTGCTTCATCTTTCAGGCAACGCGGAATTCGCCTTGGAAATGAAGCAGATGCAGATGGACGGCGCGTCTGATTTCGAAGTTGTTCGTGCGAGTGCAGGCGAAGCACTCATTGCGGCCATCGTGGGCGGAGCGATTGCGCAGGTCGGCAAGAAGCTCGTCGGCGTAGGCAAAGTCGCATGGGACAAGTGGGCCAAGGGGCCTGGCAAAGCCACGCTCGAAGGCGTCGAAGATTTGGGAACGGAGACCGTTGAAAAACTGGCCAAGAAGGCAAAGGAACTCAATGACCTTGGGCCAGACGCAAGTGCGGAGGATGTAAAGCGGATCACCCGCGAGATTGAAGATATTGTCAAGAGCGGCAAGAAAGCCCCAAGGAGTGGATTCGGGGCGTTGCGCGATCGGGTTCGGGCACTTGGAACCGATCCGGCGCGTACCCGAACTCTACATGCCCGAGTCCGGTGACCCGTTGTACGCCGAATTGATGGCTGCGGTGCGAACCGCATACGTGTCGATGGCCACGGCCGAAGCGGGTCTGCAACTCCGCTTCACGACCAGCACCGCCACGGCTCAAGAGGACTACGACATCGCGGTGGCGAACGCCAATCAAACGTATTTCATCGCCGAGGCCGATGCGGCCTACACGCTGGAAGTCACCGTCGACCAGTTGAATTCGGCGGACATGATCGACGCCGCGGCCACCTACGCTGCGGCCATGTTGCAGATTTCCGTCGCGACGTCGAACGCGTTCACGAATCATCAATCGCGGATGGCCCACGCCTACCCCGATTGGATCGCCGCCGTCGGCCCGGCGTGGCTGCAATTGGAAATCGCTCACGCTGCGGACGCCAAAGCCGACTCACTCAAGTCCGCCAATGACGCTCACAAGAAATCCGCCGCCGAGACCACCCGCGACTTCAATGCGGTCGTCATCGCGGCCGCGCAACAATGGCTCGCTGAAATGGCCCACATCGCCGCAATCGGTCTCGGCCTGAGCGACATCCCGCAAGCGTTCCTGCCCAAGGGCATCGACCTCAACATTCAAATCCCCTCAACTTCCCGAGCGAAACCCCGGCTGACTTCGGCGAGGACTTTGGCTTCTTGCAGGGGCAGATCGGCCCCAGCGGCGATCACTATTTCGAATCGCTGGTCACAGGTCATCTCGCATTCCGCACTAAAGCTCCCGTGGTTGATCGATCAACCTCGATCCCATTCTTGCACATTCCGTCAAATTGCTCGATCTCAGCTGCAGAGTTTGGACTTTTGAGTTCGAATTTGTCACGTTGAACCGCACGCCGTAGGCACGCGCGTTTGAGGAGTGAAAACGCGTCAAATCAGTTCTTGGTAGTTTCGACCGGGAGATGTCGACAAACGCGCGTGTGCGGTTAACCAACGCCGCTTCGCCGCAATTCTGTAGGCCGGAATAAGCTTCGCGCAGTTCCGGCATTTGGTCTCAACCCTTGCCGGAACTGCGCAAAGCTTGTTCCGGCCTACAAGATGCGCGCAAGAAAACAACAAATCTCAGAGTTGTAGTACGAGCGACGTTTACGCCAAAGTGGCGCTGTCCAAGTAAGGGCTCGCGCACAGCTCGGTGCACGGCCGCTTACGCGTCATGGCTCACAATTCTGGGGTTATCGCCCAAACGGGTTATGAATTGCGGGTTGCCTCATTTGACGTTCCGCGGCAGCGCTTTGTCGAAGTGGGTTCCCAATCCGACGGCTGGGAACCAGAATCATTCCTCGCTTTCAATTCCAAGCGACCACTTTCACAAGACGCAACATGACCCACGACAGAAACTCCGGAACATGAACGAGCACGAACGCCAGACTCGTTCGCACCTGATGGGATTGTTTAAGCGGCACGGCTTCAACCCGCGAACCATCTTCGGCCAAAACTTCCTGATCGACATCAATCTGGTCGAATACATCGCCGAACAGGGACGACTCACCCGTAATGACGTGGTGTTGGAAATCGGCACTGGAACCGGTGGGTTGACGGCCTACTTGGCGGACTATGCGGGAGAAGTCGTCACGGTCGAAATCGACGGCAACATGCACGCGCTCGCCAAAGACGCGGTGGGCTATCGCGACAACGTCACGCTGTTGAACACGGACGCCCTCAAAAACAAAAATCACTTTTCGCCGGAACTCATCGACCTCATCCAAGAAAAGCTGGCGGAAGACCCGGAGCGAACCCTGAAGCTCGTGGCGAATCTGCCGTACAACATCGCCACGCCGGTCATTTCGAATCTGGTCGCCACGGAATTGCCGTGGTCGCGGATGGTGGTCACGATCCAGTTGGAACTCGGTCAGCGAATGGCCGCCAAACCTGGCCATTCAACCTACGGGGCACTGTCCGTTTGGTTGCAGGCCCAATGCCGAGTCCGCATGCTCAAACAAGTCCGCCCGACTGTCTTCTGGCCGCGGCCCAAGGTGATGTCGGCGATCATGCAGCTCACGCCGGACGTCGATCGACGCCAGAAGATTGTGGACCGGCCCTTTTTCCACGATTTCGTCCGCCGTCTGTTCCAGCATCGACGCAAGTTGATGCGCAGCGTCATCGTGAGCATGTATCGCAAGCAGCTTTCCAAGGCGACGGTCGACGAGTCCCTGGCAGCCGAATCCATCGACCTCGGTGTTCGGGCGGAGCAACTCAAGGTTGGGCAGCTTGTCGCGATCTCAAACCGGCTGCACGCCGCGAACAAGACGGCCGCACTGTTGCAAGATGACGTCGGCGAATCATGAACGTTGCGTCACGAGTTTGCTTGAACCGTTCATCGTGTCGGCGTTTTGCTTTCGGGTTCCGTCAGCCACAATGGCTCGCGAAGGGTTTGCGAGATATCAACGATCAATAAGAAATCAATGTGAACAAGGGCGGATTGATGCGGAATCTGACTGGGGCAACGGCCGCAACGCGATTGGGAATGCTCCTTGTGCCGGCCCTCGCGGTGCTGCTTGTTCATGGAATCGACGCTCAAGTCGATTCTCGAAAAATCGACCAAAAGTCAAGCAAGGAAGCTGTTGCGGAACGGAAGCAAAAACAAAAGCGAAAGCAGCAGCGTAGGACGGCCGCCAAGGTGGACGGCAAGAATGTGCCGACAGGTGAGGTCGCTCCACCGGAAGATCCCGACTTTGCGAAGTACGCGATCTACGAGCAATCCGCGCCGCGCGCGGCCGCGACTCAACCCATTCCCACAACGCTGCCGCTGAAGTTGCAGCCGGGGGCTCGCATCGCCTTGATCGGCAACACCTTGCTGGACCGCATGCAGCACTTTGGTCATTTCGAAACTCTGTTGCAGCAGCGTTTTTCTTCGCGGAAGCTGGTCGTACGCAATCTGGCCTGGTCGGCGGACACTCCCGACTTGCAGCCCAGACCCGCGAACTTTGCCGACATCGAGCAGCATCTGACACACGAGAAAGTCGACGTCATCATTGCCGCTTTCGGGTTCAACGAATCCTTCGCGGGACCAGCGGGCGCGGACGGATTCGCGCGAGCACTCACGGATTACGTCGCGGGTCTGAAGGCAAAAGCGTTCAACGGCAAAACCGGGCCGCAAATCGTGTTGGTCTCGCCCATCGCCAACGAAAACGTCGTCGGTGTGAAAGCGGCGGACCTCAACAACGAACGAATCAAGCAATATGCGGACATCGTGCGGACCGTGGCGAAACAGCAACAAGTCGGATTCGTCGATGTCTTCGAGCCGACGCGCAAAGAGATGGCGAGCGACGGAACCGACTTGACGATCAACGGCTGCCACTTAAACGCGGACGGCTATCGCGTGTTTGCCGAAGAGTTGTATCGCGGAGTGCTTGGTGAAGACCCGCCGATCATGAAACATCACATTCGTTTGGCCGTGGTCGACAAGAACCGCCAGTACTTTCGCCGCTTCCGACCGCTGAACACGTTTTATTACACCGGTGGCCGCAACAAAGCGTACGGATACCTGGACTTTCTCCCGGCGATGAAGAGCTTCGACATCATGGTCGCCAACCGCGAACGCCGGATTTGGAGCTTGGCGAGCGGAGCACCGGATTCGATCAAAGTGGACGATTCGAATGTGCCGCCGCTACCGAAGACCAAGGAAAGCCGCGGAGCCAATCGCTGGATCACGGCGGCCGAGGAACTTAAAGAATTCAAAATTGACCCCCGCTTCGACGTCAATCTGTTCGCGGGCGAAGAGCAGTTCCCCGACATCGCCGCACCAATCCAGATGCGGTGGGACAGCCAAGGCCGATTATGGGTCAGTTGTTCGACGACCTACCCGCACGTGTATCCCGGCAACGAACCCAACGACAAACTCGTGATCCTCGAAGACACCGACAAGGACGGTAAAGCCGACAAGTCCACGGTCTTCGCCGACGATCTGCATATCCCGCTGTCGTTCGAGTTCGGCGACGGCGGCGTCTACGTGTCGGAGATGCCGCACTTGACGTTCATCAAGGACACGGACGGCGACGGCAAGGCCGATTACCGGCGGCAAGTATTGACCGGCTTCGGCACCGAAGACTCGCATCATGCCTTGCACGATTTCGCGTGGATGCCGGACGGTGACCTCATCTTTCGCGAGTCCATCTTTCACCACTCGCAAGTCGAAACTCCGTACGGACCCGTGCGGCAGCAGAACAGCGGCTGGTTTCGCTTCCAGCCTCGCACGCAGCGGCTGACGAGTTTCGGCACGTATCACAGCACGAATCCGTGGGGTGTGACGTTCGACGATTGGGGCCAGCATCTCGCCAGCCATCCCATTTTCGCGTCCGCCTTTCATGCCTTGGATCCGCCCCTCCCGCAGCAGCATCCCAAGCC
>JAQBZS010000593.1 GCA_027622115.1 Planctomycetota bacterium
GCAAAGAGCTTGAATCCATCGACTTCGCATTCGGCACCTATCTCAGCTTCGTTGCTGTAACCCGGTACTCGTCCGGGTCTTCAGGATCGGCCCCTTCCCCCACTTCGGCGAGCAACTTCTGATGCCGCTCCTCGAAAGCGTCGGAGATGTATTTCAAAAAGATCAGCCCCAGCACGACATGCTTGTACTCAGCCGCATCCATGTTGTTGCGGAGCTTGTCGGCGGTCAGCCAGAGCTTGGCCTCGAAGCCGAGATTGGCGGCCTGACTGTTCTGCTTGCCGGCTGATCGTTTCTTCGCCATCGAGAATCCAAACTGAAGCGTGCCAAGTTGCTAATTCACAATTGCGGATGAACTCTGACGTGAACAGTTTTCCGATTCAAGCGGACAGCGTTTTCGGCAGTCGATTTAACCACAAAGAAACTGGGCTACGGCTCGAATTCCATGTCGGCGTGAGCGCCGCCAAAGCTGACTTTGTTCGCTGCCTTCACCGTGCCGCTTGTGATGCGTTCGGCGGTTGCCGGCTCGGTTGGCATCATGGTCAATCAAATGCACTCCGGGGCGCAGATTGATAGCCGCTATGTCGAATCGACCGATCGCGGCCTGGCCTACTTTTTCCCGACGTGGCAACGGTCGCTTGTCGCGGTTCATCGGCACGAGATGGAAGATGCCGCCTGGGAAGACCCGTTGAACGCTGGCTCGCTCAATGGCGTCGGCATTCGGTCTCGCATTTATTGGGAGTGGTTCCAAAAACAGGAGTGCCTTGCCTACCTGCTCGAATTCCTCGAACGATCGGCGTCTGGTATCGAAATCTGGACGTATCCGTCTGGCAACCCAGAGGCCCGTCGTGAAGTTGAGGAAATGGCGAATCGACGCGGCGGAGCCAACAAAAACGTGCTGCTCTTCCCTAAACCGATGGGTGACACAGGCGACCAATTCAACATCGAGGTAAAAGAAATCGGCATGGCTGGGGCCGAGGTTCTGAAAAATCTCCTGATGGAGTATTTCGGGCATCGCATCAAGCGGCTGATTCTCGGGCAAACACTCACCAGCGAAGCGGATGCGACCGGGCTAGGCTCAGGCGTCGCGGATTTGCACATGGACACGATGAACCAGATCATCCAGTACGACGCTCGAAACCTTGAAGAAACGATGACGCACGAGTTGGTCGCGAAGATTCAGCAATTCAACTTCCCGGCGGCGAAATTCCATGTGCGGTTCGTGATCGACACGGAAGACACCGATGGGGCGGGCAAGCTCGAAGCGTATTTGAATGCGTGGCAAATGGGTGCGAGGCTCAAGGAATCGGACGTGCTCGACGCAATCGGCTCGTCAGTACCGACAGGCGATGACGTGGTGTTGCACAATCCGGGCGTGTCACCGACTGATCTAGCGGGCAATCCGTTATTCCAGCCGCAGACGCCAATGCCGGGGATGGAAGGCGGCCCGGAAATGCCGTCGAAGCGGTGAAGTGGGTCCGATTAGCCGCCGAGCAAGGACTCGCCCAGGCACAGGCCCGGCGGGCACAGAGTGACGCGCCTACCACTGCGACTGGGTTCAGGGGTTACTGCTAGGAAACTGGATTTTTAGGGGGATTGTTGTGATAGTCGATGCCGGTATAGATCACGACACCATCACCAACCTTTGATGCGCGTGTTCCAGGTGTCGCCTAGGAACATCCGGGTCACCTTGCCGTCCTTCTCTTCAAAGCGGACGATTTCGCCGATCGATTCGAGATCGGTGGGTGCCATCAACCGGAACCGGCCATCGCCCAGCGGTTCCAGCACCATTTTGGTTTCAGCCGCGAGGCCATTGTCCGGAAGCAGAACCAATTGCTTGTTAAGTAGCACCACCTGGATAACGCCATCGTGGGAAAAGCGATAGCGGCCGGCGAAGCGCGCCCAGCCATCGTCCCACAGCGGCGTCAGCTTGGGCTTGGCGGCCTTGGCCACGGCGTCACCCACGGTGGCGAGCAGCTGATCGGCGATATCGCCGGGGTTGGAATCGTTGGTGTTGGTCAGCACCACCACGCCCACCTTGTCATCGATCTGTACGCGGGTCATCGTCGTGTTGCCAGGATAGCCGCCGCCGTGGCCCACGAACGTGCGGCCCTTCACCCGGACATGATCGAACCCAAGGCCGGAGCCGTTCTCCCACGTTTCGTCCACCGACCGCACGCGTAGCGCTTCTCGCCACGATCCCGCCGACAGCACATTGGCGCCACCCGCGGGGCCGCGGCGGAACTGGGCGGAGATGAACTTGGCAAGGTCTTCCACGGTCGATGTCATGCCGGTGGCGGCGGCCATGCTGCGGGCATCCACGAACGGCAGGATGCGGCGGGTGCCTTCCGGTGTGCGGCTGGCATAGGGGGTGGCAAGGCCGGGATCAGGCTTGTCGATACTGGTGCCGGTCATGCCCAGCGGCGTGACAATGCGCGCCTGCACATAATCAGCCCATCGCTGGCCAGTGATTTTCTCCACCACCAACCCGGCGACCGCATAGGCTAGGTTGGAATATTTCCAGCGCGTCTGCGGCGGAAAAGTGGCCTGGCGATCGGGCATGAGTTTCTGCAGTTCCGTCTCGGTCGGGAAGTCGAAGCTGGCCCAGTGATCGTCCGCCTCGCGTTGCAGGCCGGAGGAGTGGGACAGCAATTGCTCGATGGTGATCGGGCCATCGTCCGGCCCGGCCGGCTTCATCGTGAACCACGGCAGATGCATGGCCACCGGATCATCAAGGCGCAGCTTGCCGGCCTCGCGCAGCTGCAGGATGGCGATGGCGGCGAACAGCTTGCTATTCGAGGCGATACGGAAACGCGTCTGCTCCGTCATCGGTTTTTTAGTGGCGATATCGGCATAGCCGAATCCCCTGGACCACACCAATTGCTGATCATGCACCACGCCCACCGCCACGCCGGGCAGGCCGCGATAGGCGATCTGGCCTTCCAGCCAGGCGCTGAACAGCCGGGTGGCGGCCGCCACGTCGGGATTTTCGGCAAGCGTGCCGGCAGGGGCCGCGGTCGGTGCGGTCTGTGCGGCTGGTTGGGCGAGTGCCTGCGTGGCCGATGTGGCCAGGAGCAGAGCCAGTGCGATTGTCCGTGTGAGCATGGTCAGTCCTCCGAATCTCCGTGGTTGTGGCGTGCGTAAAACTGACTGACTCCTAAGAAACAGCATTTGCAAAGTTTTCATGGTTTGAGATCCGGGATTTTTGGGAAGAGGCCAAAAGGGGGTTGAGGAATACTCGGAAATGAACGCGGATTTAGGGGCTTTGAGTCAGTCGTTGGGCTGCACAAATTGAATTGATAGGAATTTGCTTTTTGAGACGGAGTTTAATGCAGGTGATTTTGCCCCTTTTTGAGTGGCTGACAAGCATCGCTTTAGTGGCCCTCAAGAAATCTCGTCATCAATTAACAAAACGGGCGGCTTGTTCATTTGCCCTGCTTAAGCTTTTTTCGAGCGCGCGTGACGGCGGCTTTCGCCACACCATTGAGATAAAGCTCTCCCTTGTGCTTGGCCAACGCCTCGGCAGCGGCATCCGACAACGTCGTCAGGCCCTGGAGACTAAGCCATCCCTCGTGCTTGGCCAACGCCCTCGTACTACTTTCCTTTCAGAAAATCTCGAACGACTTGAATGAAACGGTCGGTCTCTTCGAGCATCGCCATATGTGAGCTGTTCTCGAAGATCACCAGGGACGAACCCGGGATTTGACTCTGATAGAAGCCTGCTGTTTCCGGCGTTGCTTCATCGTAGTGGCCTGCGGTGAACATCACGGGAACAGTGATTTCCTTGAGGCGAGACGACCGATCGTAGTCCTTCAAGTTTCCAATTCCGAAGAACTCGCTCGGCCCCCACATTGTCAAATACACATCCATGCCGGCGTTCTTTAATGCGCTTTCCATTTCCGGCGGAAACGGAAAAATCCGGCACACGTGGAGCTTGTAATACTCGGTGACTGCGTTTTGATACTCCTCGCTGTCCGTCGTGCCCGCATCTTCGTGTTTCTTGAGAACAGCCTGGACGTCGGCGGGGAGCTGCGCTCGGAATTTGTTGGCGTCGTCGAGCCATCGAGGAATGCTGATGGACGGACTTGAAAAGATGAGACTGCGGACTCCACTCGGCTTCGTCAACATGTAGTCGGTTGCGAGCATCGTTCCCCACGAGTGGCCGAGGATATGGACTTCTTCGAGGTTTAGTTTTTGGCGGACGGTGGCGAGCTCTTCCACAAACCGTTCGGTCTTCCACAGTGATTTGTCCGTCGGCCGATCCGACTTGCCGCAGCCGAGCTGATCGTAGAAAACGACCGGCCGTTCGTCAGACAGTTTGCTGAGCCGGCTGAGATAGTCGCTTGGGATTCCAGGTCCGCCGTGAAGGACCAGTAGTGGTGTGGCGTTTCCGGAACCGACAACTTGATACCACACCTTCCCGCCGGGAACGTCGATGAATCCTTCGCCGGCACTGATGCCCGGCTTATCGGGCTTCGAGCAGGCGGACATTGTGACGACTGCAGCGATCGTAATCGCAAACGATATTCTGTTCATCTCAATTCACCTGTTGATAGGAATTCGCTTAGGTCCACCGCATCAAAGCAAGCAATCACACAAGATGCTTGCTTGCATTTCCCGAGAAAACAAGGCAAAAAGACAAGCGACAACGAGCCAACACCGGACCCGCAACTAAAAACCCCCGCTGGTTCTAACGCGCCCATCGCTGGCTGGTTTTAACGCGCCCAATGACAGCTCGAGGGACGTCCGAGGCAGAACCGATCCCGACGATCGCATTTGAATCGAATCCCCGGATCGAAGGCTTGCCTTCATGAAGAATCGGATGAACGTGCGAACGACTTTTCTGAGCCGGAAGCCAAGGCGGTGTGAACGAATCAATTCGAGTCTTGCCCTGTGAGGTACTGCTCGACGAGATCGGCCTCAGCAGCGATTTCCAGGACGCTTTGGCGAATTTCCTCCGGGGCGACTGTCGAGTGCGGATACGCGTTGATCACGACGAACATTTTCTGTCCGTCGATTTCCCGAATAGCGATACTACTGCCGTGCAAGACGACCGCGTTGCGAATCAACGCTTGCTCGTAGTATGTCGGAATGGCCGGGCAGCATGTCGAATACATCAACAGTATTCTCTGGTTGAGGGCATACCGGGTCGGTTCAAGGAACACTTTCTGTTGCCGACTGTCGGGCAACTGTCGAGTGACGCAGTAGTTCGCGCCTTGACGGCCCCAAGTCACGCTCGTGTCGTTTCCAAAGGCTTCGATCAGCAATGCTTCCAGGTCTCGTTCGAGGCCCAGCACAGCGTGTAGCAGCAACGAAGCCGCCACTGCGTTGGCCGGTCGAGAG
>JAQBZS010000594.1 GCA_027622115.1 Planctomycetota bacterium
CCCCCTGCCAGTTTACCTGGCAGGAGCAAAAGGTTGTCCGCTACGAGGCAGATCTGGCGTACTCGAACTTAGCGCCCGCCACTCGGTGGCAACGGCGGAGGTGTGGGAGGCCGTTTCTTGCGAAGCTTCGTCGGCGCGGGTCGCGTTTGTTCGGCATCCGTTGCCGATCGTTGCTGAGTCGCCGCGCGTGGCGATGCCGGAGCGGCCTGCGGCTTTGGACTCGGCCCACGCTCCGATGAACCCGCGAGTTGCGGCGCGACGGACGGCGAATTGCTTTGCGTGGGCTCGCGCGGTGCCACCGGTCTACCCGTGATCCGTTCTTGCCAACCGGCCAGCTCTTCGTCACTCAAACCCGACTGCCGTTCCATCGTCAGGATCGCCTCTCGATTCAGACTGGGAATTCGAGCCCGCACGGTCAGCCGACCATTCGCGGCATACGTAAACAACACATCCACCGGCGTTCCACCCGGCAGTCCATCCGGCAATCCGCGAATCACGCACTTGCCGATGGGAGTCGAATTCCGACCCGCCGAATCGCCGCCTTCGATCACGTTGACCAACACGCTCTTCTGACCGTCCTTTGCCGTCTTGAACCGCTTGCCCATTGTCGTGGGTAGTTCCGTGTTCTTCGGAATCAACACCGTGTTCTTGGGCCGCCCGGTCGAGCGTTCGGTGCCGAGCACTCCCAGACCGTGCGAATTGACGTTCTTGACCGAAATATCGCCTTCTTGCACTTCCGACTTCTGTAAGATGCCGGCATACACCGCCGCGCCGTGCGCCACCGCTTCATCCATCGACAGCGACCGATCCACCGACTTGCCCGATTCGCGCGACAGAATTTCCTTCACCATCGGCATGCGAGTCGATCCGCCAACCAGCAGCACGCGAGTGATGTCGTTCCACGTAAAGCCCGCTTCGCGAATGACGGTCTTTACCGTGAACATAGTCCGCTGCATCAGATGCGCTGTGAGCGATTCGAAGTCCTCGCGCGTGATCGGAATCCGCACGCCCTCGGACGCATGTTCGAAAATGATGGTGGTGCGTTCGCGAGCCGTCAGAGCCCGTTTCGCGTCTTCGCAGTCGCGGATTAATCGCTGCAAACTCGCGGGATGATCACGAGGATCGATGCCCCCGTACCGCTCCATGTATTTCTCGGCAACCATGTCCACCAGCGTCCTGTCCCAGTCGATGCCGCCGAGATACACGTCTCCCGCAGTTGCCAGCGTGCGGTAATCGTTGCCTTCGATCTCCATCACCGTCACGTCGAACGTGCCGCCCCCGAGGTCGTAAACGAGGATCCGCTCGGTCTGGCCCGCTTCGCCCCATTCGTTCAAAAAACCTTGCGTCGCACCGTGAGCGATTGCGGCGGCGGTGGGTTCGTTGATGATGTCCAATACGTGCAGCCCGGCGAGCTGACCGGCGTCCTGAGTCGCCTTGCGTCGCGGTTCGTTGAAGTACGCGGGAACCGTAATGACGACTTCGTCAATCGGGCCGATCTTGGACTCGGCATCGTCCTTGAGCTTCTTGAGGATTTGGGCCTGAATCACTTCCGGCGGCAATTTCTCGCCGTTGATTTCGCGGTGATAGTGTTGGTTACCCATATCCCGCTTGGCGAAATTGGCAATTCGTTCGGGCTCGAATGCCGCCGCCTTTTGAGCTTCCTTGCCAACGGTGATGCAACCGTCCTCATAGAGCACCACGCTGGGAGTGGTCGGATCGCCTTCGCTGTTGAGAATCGTCTGCGGCTGCCCTCGCGAATCCAGAAATGCAATGACCGAATACGTGGTTCCTAAATCGATGCCGACTGCGAGTCGTTTTTTTTCAGTTTGAGCCATTGGGTTCGATAGCCAATTCGCAAAGCGGTGCCGCGTCGAGAGATCAAACGTCGGCATGCCGCAGACGGTTTTTGGGCCGCAATCGGCCACGCAACTTTCGCAACGAGTTTATTCTGCATCGAGCCGGAATTGCCACGGACGCGAATACCGCAGTCCTGCTAAGGCGCGCTTTGCCCGGTGGATGCCGCATGTTCGGCTTGTTAACCTCCGCCGCGTATCGCTGACGAGCACTCAGCTTCGCTCTCTCTGCTTCACGAGGAACACCCCATGGCGACCGGATTTGGAATCGTCGGCTGCGGCATGATTGCCAACTTTCACGCGAAAGCGATCGAACAGATTCGCGGCGCGAAAATCACCGCCTGCTATGACACGTATGCTCCCGGTGCCGAAAAGTTCTCGGCGGCCATCGGCTGTAAGGCCTATCCCACGCTCAAGGAACTGCTCGCCGATCCGGCGGTCGACATCGTCACGATTTGCACACCCAGCGGTGCTCACCGAGATCCAGCCGTGGCGGCGGCCAAGGCGGGTAAGCACGTCGTTGTGGAAAAGCCCTTAGAAATCACGCTCAACCGCTGCGACGCCATCATCAATGCTTGCCGCGACAACAACGTGAAACTTTGCACGATCTTTCCGTCGCGGTTCGGCGACGCAAACAAGGCCGTCAAACAAGCCATTGACGGCGGCCGATTCGGGCAACTGACACTCGCCGACACGTACATCAAATGGTGGCGTTCGCAAGCGTACTACGACCAAGGCGGCTGGCGGGGAACGTGGGAGATGGACGGCGGCGGAGCGTATATGAATCAAGGCATCCACGGCGTGGACTTGCTGTATTGGTTGATGGGTGACGTTTCCGAAGTCATGGCGTTGACCGGCACTTTGGCCCACGAACGCATCGAAGTAGAAGACTGCGGCGTGGCGGCGTTGAAGTTTAAGAACGGCGCGCTCGGCACCATCGAGGCATCGACCGCCGTGCATCCCGGCTTCCCGAAAAAGACGGAAATCCACGGCACGCAAGGTTCGGTCATCGTCGAGCAGGACGACGTGTTGCTGTGGGAATTCGAAAAGTCGCGGAAGAACGACGCGGCGATCCGCGAGAAGTTTGCTCCCACGGCCTCGAATTCCGGCGGTGCCGCCGATCCGACCGCGATTTCGTTTGACGGCCACCTGAAACAGCTCAAGGACTTCATCAAGGCGATCGAGACCAACTCCGCACCATTCGTCGACGGCGAAGAGGGCCGCAAAAGCGTCGAAATCATTCTCGCGATCTACAAATCGTCATGGACGGGCCGTCGCGTCGAACTGCCGCTCAAGAGCGATCCCAAACGTCCGCGACCGAAGTCCTAGGCCCGCGCAGGTTCTAGGCGTTGTTTGCTATTAAATCGTGCGGGTACTTTGTCTGTAGCCGCGTTCGCCAGAGCGTGGGACTGGCTTTGCATTCAATAGCCCACGCTCTGGCGAGCATGGCTACAAAACGGGAAGTTGGCCCCTTCGGGACGGAAAACTTGTGTAGTACGATGAGGGCGTTACCCACGGTTCTCGCCATTCCTGATTCTGCTTCGCAATGAACCGAGTGATCATGTTTAGAACGCTGACAGTTTGCATTTTCCTGAGCGTCGCAATCCCGACGACACAGGCCGAAGAGAACCTCAATGTTTTGCCCAGTCAGATCGAAGGTGGCCCAGCGCGGCAGATGCTTTCGCGTTATCTCAAGAAACGCGCCTTTGCGGCGATCGATCGACGGGACGCGGAATACGAAACGCTGAAGACAGGCGAGCAGATCGACGCGTACCAGAAACGGCTGCGTGAGTTCTTCTTTCAGCAATTGGGCTCATTGCCAGAGCGACTACCGCTGAATCCTCGCGTGGTCGGAAGTATCGACGGCGACGGATACCGCATCGAAAAGATCATCTTTGAAAGCCAGCCGAAGCACTACGTCACCGCGTTGCTTTACTTGCCTGTTGGTAACAGAGGCGAGAAGATTCCTGGAGTGCTGGTTCCGTGCGGTCACACGGCCAATGGCAAGATGGGTTACCAGAAGCCGTGCATCCTGCTCGCTAAGAATGGCATCGCCGCCTTCTGCTACGACCCGATCGGTCAGGGCGAGCGTTATCAGATTCTGGACTCGAAAGGCAAGCCGCGCTACCGATCGACGACCGAACACACGTTGGTCGGCGCCAGTTGCATTCCGCTGGGCCGAAATGCCGCGACTTTCCGTGTGTGGGATGGAATGCGGGCGCTCGACTACCTTTGTTCGCGTGAAGAGATCGACTCGAAGCGAATCGGCTGCACGGGCAACTCCGGCGGCGGCAGATTGACGGAGTACTTGATGGCGCTCGATCCGCGCATCGTCTGCGCCGCGCCCGGTTGTGCCGTCACCAGCTTTCGCCGCCGCATTGAAACGAAAGGGCCGGGCGACGCGGAGCAAAACATCTTCGGCCAAATCGAGTTCGGCATGGACAACGCCGACTACGTCATCATGCGTGCCCCACGGCCGACGTTGCTCCTGACCGCCACCCGCGACTTTGTCGACATCCAGGGTGCGTGGCACGTTTTCCGCGAAGCCAAACGCATCTACACCCGCATGGGCTTCGCCGAACGCGTCGACCTGGTCGAAGCAGACGAGAAACACGGATTCACTCGGCCACTGCGAGAAGCCATGGTCCGCTGGATGCGCCGCTGGTTGTTGAAGATCGACGAACCGATCACCGAACCCGAAATCAAAACACATTTGGCCGACGAGTTACTCTGCACGCCCAAAGGCCAAGTGCTCTTGTTGGACGGCTCACGGTCGGTCGCGGACCTGAACGTCGAGTTCGACAAGCAACTGGCGAAACAGCGCAAGGAAGCATGGCTGCCAGCCAACCGCGAGAAAACACTTGAGACAGTTCGCCGCCTCGCGGGCATTCGCACTCTACGTGAATTGCCTCGACCCGCCGTGAGAAATGCCGGCACATTCAAGAGGCCCGGATACCATGTCGAGAAGATCGTCTTGCAGCCCGAACCCGCCCTTTGGCTACCAGCTTTGTTGTTCAAACCCGCCAAGCCGAGCGGCAAACGCGTACTCTATCTGAATGGGAATGGCAAGCATGTCGACGCTCAGCCAAACGGCCCGATCGAGAAGCTTGTTCAACAAGGCAACGTCGTGCTTGCCATCGATCTGCGCGGCGCGGGCGAGACTGGCGGAACCAACGAAAACATGTGGGGCGGAAACTGGGACGACATTTTTCTTGCCTACCTGCTCGGCAAGTCCATGGTCGGCATGCGAACAGAAGACATTCTCGTCGCCGCGCGGTTTCTTTCGGAATGGGAAAGCGACGACGCGATTCCCATTCACCTTGTCGCCAACGGACTTGCCACTGCACCCGCCGTTCACGCCACCGCGATGGAGAGCAGACTTTTCACCGAGTTGAAACTCGGTGGCGTCTGCCCCTCGTGGAAGGAAATCGTCGTCGATCCGTCCGAAGCAGGGCGACTAGCGGACACGATCCACGGCGCGCT
>JAQBZS010000595.1 GCA_027622115.1 Planctomycetota bacterium
GAAGCATCCGATGCCGTTGTCGGCGCAGAACTGAAGTGCTGCCTGCAAGGCGTCGGCGTTTGCCATGCACAGTGCGGAGAGCTTCGCCAATGCAGCGGATCGTTTCAGCTTCTGGTTGACGGTTGCCGTGGTCGTGCGGAACTTGATCGGCTCGTCCCGGAAGATGCAACAGAGTCCAAGACGGATCATGTTCCCCAATTCATCCATATGCGTCGGTTGTTTCCCGTGATTGTAGACGTACCCGACCGCTGACCAATCACGACACGACGACCGGTTGCTCGACCAATTGCTGCATAGCCGCTGCTGATGACCGTGCAAATCGCTTCTGCGTCTTGCGGGCAAACAGATATCCCAGACGGGCCAGAACATGTCGGGGTCGGGAAAAGGCAAGAATGTCGTACCACACAGTGTCGTCGGCTTTGTCCCATTCGATCAGGAATCGCTCTTCCCCGCTTTCGACATGATCAGCCAGCGTCCCGTAAGCAAAGCCAAACCGGCAAACCGGTCCATCCTCGTCGATCACGTAGACAATCCGGGCCGCATTGAGCCACCACAGACCGATCACATGGGCGACAACGGCCACAACCTCACCGATCTGAATGGGAGTGTTGGAGGGACAGGCTTCGACCCAGTCCAACTGAAACTGTCGCCAGTTCCGGAGTGCTGTCTTTCCCGAAAGAAACGTGTCTTCGCCGCTTCCCAGCTGCACTCGGGTATGATCCACGACGAAGCTCGGAGGCGGGTTCGTGGCCGAGGCCCCGACTGCCGTGTAACTGAAGTCCGATCGACGCTGACCATCGACGAACTGTCGGATCGTCTCCATAGATGGTTTTCGGAGCGACAACATTCCGCGTCCTTTTCGATGTCCGCATCGCTGATGGCGGATAACGAGGCATAGATTCGTGTTCTTCAGTATCCGCAAGACCACGCGAAACTTAACGAGAAGCCGATGAATTCTTCGTCTTTGGGAGACAACTCGGACTTTGACCGTGGCCTCGTGCTTCTCACCGGAGCGACAGGGTACGTGGGCGACCGATTGCTGCCATTTCTGGAGTCGCAAACCGCTTCGCGGCTTCACCAATGATCTGCTCGCGGGTGACAAGTCATGCTTCGGCACGTTGCATGTTTTTGTCATCAATCTTTTTGTCAAAGAAACACGCGGCTCGGTTGTTCGTATTCGTGTCAACAGATCCGCACGTCTGCAATGTGCGGCGAAACCGGGGTATCAGGATCTTTGGATCGCCTGAGCGTGCAAGAATGGCCGGTGGCTGCGTATCGTTTGCTCAGCGCGTTTCATGGGCGCCTTTCCAAAACCTCAACGCCAAGGCGAGACCGATCATTCCTCGCCGTCCCGATATCGCGAGCCATCATGGACATCCACGAAGAAACGATTCCCATCGACAATCCCGACCACGTACGCACGTTGTTCGGACCGCAAGACCAATTCCTGCGGCTGATCAGAGATGCCGTTGGTGCCGAGATCGTGTTTCGCGGCGACGAACTTCGAATTCAGGGCGACGCCGACAATATCCAACACGCTCGAGCCGTGATCGCCGAGTTGTACGAGATCATTCAGAAGTGCGGTGAACTTCTACCGGCGGACGTCCATCGAGTCCTGGGCCATGAAAGTGACGGCAGCCCGGATGCGGTCGCCGACGCCGCAGTCGATATCTTCGAGCGGGCGCAACAGATCAAAGCACTGTCATCCGGTCAGGCCGAATACATTCGGGCAATTCGCGAGAACGATCTCGTGTTTTGCGCGGGGCCGGCGGGGTCCGGCAAAACGTATCTCGCGGTGGCGATGGGGCTGCAATGGCTTCGCACCGAGCGTGTGCGAAAAATCGTACTCGTGCGGCCGGCCGTCGAGGCGGGTGAACGGCTGGGTTACCTGCCGGGCGACATGATGGCCAAAGTGAATCCGTACTTGCGACCGCTCCTCGATGCGCTCAGCGACATGGTCACCTTCGAACAGGTCAAGCGATACATGGACAATGACGTCATCGAAATCGTCCCGATGGCTTTCATGCGAGGCCGCACGCTCAACGAAACGTTCATCATTCTCGACGAAGGACAAAACACGACGATCACTCAGATGAAGATGTTTTTGACTCGCATGGGGACGGAATCAAAGATCGTGGTCACCGGAGACACGACTCAATCGGACTTGCCGATGCACACACCCAGCGGGTTGACGGATGCCGTGCAGAGGCTCTCCAACATTGATGGGGTGGCGACGGTACGCCTGACCGGTCAAGATATCGTGCGTCACCGCTTGGTGCGTGAAATCGTCAAGGCCTATGACGACGACACAAAGCCGCGCCGATCCGGAAAACAACGGTGAGCATCATTGATGTGGGGCTGGTTTCGGATATTGAAGTCAAAAATGAAACAATGGCCGACCAGAATTGATGGTCGCGCTTGGGGCACGCTGCAACGCCCAACGTCGGCGAATGCATAACCAAGGCTGCGAGAGGCGCAATCCCGTGCGGGACTCATTGACGCCGGATTTTTCCACTCTGGATTTGACTGATGCAAAACGATGACCCGCATGAGCCTCCAAGTCGGAGCAACTGCGGACACGAGCGGTTTCGTTCAAGCGATTTGCCGAACGCCGAATCCACTCGGCGGCAGCGACTCAATCAAGGGGCATCCTGATGTCGCGCTTTGGCAAGAAGCCGCGTGTGGCTCGAACAGCCTTCAAAGTTAAGGGTTGGCGGACTCGGATCGGCTTGGCTCTGCGCGACCGTGGGATCGTGCTGAGACTGGCCGTGTGTGCGGTGGCGATCGCCCTGTTGGTTATCGCCGTGAGCGGCTGGCATTCGACCTTTCACTACCGCTTGGGATCTCGTGCCGAGCAAGGCGTCATCTCCAGAATCGATTTTCAGATTCTGAATCCCAGTCAGACGGAACGTGCACAGCGAGACGCCAAAGCCGGAGTCAAACTTGTTTTTCGCCATGACCCTTCGCCGCTGTCGACCTTGCCCGCCAAGTTGCGAGTCAATTTGCAAAGCATCGCGGAAGCGGATCGGCTCAGCGTGTTGCCGTCAAGCGCCCGGCAGGCGTTTGGGTTGGATCCCGAGACTCCGACTGGCTCAAACGCGGAACAGAATTTTGCCACGCTGAAGAATTCAATCACGGGCACCAACACCGCAGCCGGGCGGATCGACGAAATCCGGACCGACTTTGCAGACTTTCTGAAGCAATTGGAAACCTTCGGGGCGATCGATCCGAAAGACGTCGAGCGGCTGGAATTGAAGCCGGACCAAGTGATCACGGTTGTCGCCGTCGGCGGCGAAAAGCGGGAAACGGTCGTTGCCGATGTGCAAGTTGCCGAGTTGATCGCCGAAACCGGTCGGTTGGGCAAGACTTGGACCGAATTCCCGCGGTTGGTTCAGATCCGCTCACTGCTGGAGTACTGGTTGCGACATCACAACGTCATCACGTTGAGTGTCGACGAAGCCGCCTATGACGCAGCCGTGAAGTTGGCCATCACCCAAGCGGGCGATCAATTCGACACGTTCAAAAAGGGCGGCACATTGTTGCCCCCCGGCGCGACCGTGGATTTGCGATCCCTGGGCGTTCTGCGGGCGGAATTCGACGCCGTCGAGTCAGAGGTGCCAATTCAATATCGCACGATTCGAATCGCGATCGTGACCGTCATGTTCGTGGTGATGGTGGTCTTGTTTGCATTCTACTTGGTTCGGAATGAACCGAAGATCACGAACAGCGCCAAGCGACTGGCCATTTTTCTGGGCGTCATCATCCTGACGGTGGTGGCGGCCCGGTTGCTTTCCGGAGACCCCTGGCAGGCCGAATTGATTCCGCTGACCGCCACGGCGATGTTGTTTGCAATCGCCTACAACCAAGTGCTCGCTTCGATGACCGTGTTCGTCCTGAGCTTGTTGATCTCGCTGTCGACCCTGAATGAACTCGGTCACTTCGTGGTGTTGCTGACGGTTTCCGCCACGTCGATTATTCCGCTGGGATGCGTTCCGTCCCGATCATCCCTCATCAAAGTTGGTTTTCTGACCGCCATCGTCTGCTTCGTGGCGACCTGGGGCATGGGCGTGCTGCAACACCAATCGCCGATGGACATCTGGGACGATCCGATTCTGCTGTCGCAAAGCTTGAAGTGGAGTTTCTGGTGCGTGGTTGTGGGGTTTCTCGTTTCCGGCAGCCTGCCGTTCATCGAGTCCGGCTTTGGCGTGGTGACCGACATCAGCTTGCTCGAAATGGCGGACGTGTCTCACCCGCTGCTGCAGGAACTCGTTCGTCGAGCGCCCGGCACGTACAACCACTCGATCTCGGTTGCCACGATCGGGGAAACGGCGGCGGATGCCATCGGAGCAAACGGCTTGCTGGTTCGCGTCGGCGCGTATTTCCATGACATCGGCAAGATGCTGAAGCCGGAATACTTCATCGAAAACATCGTCAACGGTGACAACCGACACAACAACCTGGCTCCCGCGATGAGCACGTTGATCATCATCGGACACGTCAAGGACGGAGCCGACCTCGGTCGCCAGCACAATTTGCCGCAATCGCTCATCGACTTTATCGAGCAACACCACGGCACGACGCTCGTCGAATACTTCTTCTACGAAGCGACCAAGAAAGCGGATGAAGACCACAAGTCCGATGCGGAAGAGTCGTCGTTTCGTTATCCCGGCCCGAAGCCGCAGTCTCGCGAAGCCGGCGTGATGATGCTGGCGGACGCCGTTGAAAGTGCCAGCCGTACTCTCAACTCGCCGACTCCCAAACGTCTGGAAACGCTGATTCGCGAAGTCTCGATGAAGCGACTCCTCGACGGCCAATTCGACGACAGCACGCTCACGCTGAGTGAAATCCGCATCATCGAGGAGTCGCTCACCAAATCCTTGATCGGCATTCATCACGGACGAGTGAAATACCCCGACCAGAAACTCGCGTGACAATCCACCGGCACGCGTGCAGGTCCTTCATCCGTAGCCACGCTCGCCAGAGCGTGGGACTGGCTTTGCATTGAAAAAGCCCACGCTCTGGCGAGCCTGGCTACGAAACGTCCACGCTCTGGCGAGCGTGGCTACAAGAAGTGGGGCTTCACATCATGATGCCGTCGACCGGCGCCAACGCATCGGGCAAATCCACTTCGCCAAGCTGTTCGCGGACGTCGATTTCGATCGTACGGCAGAGCGAATCCAAGGGCGTGTCGGTGTAACGATTCTCGAACGGATCCTCGTTCAATTCTCCAACCCGCATTAGTACGTAAAACATGAATGACACGATCGACGAGAGCGGCACAACCATGAATGGGGTCTGGCAATTTTTCATGGCGAGCAAGCGGCATGAGTTTT
>JAQBZS010000596.1 GCA_027622115.1 Planctomycetota bacterium
TGACGTCCAGAATATCACCCACGCCTGCGACGGCCGCACGAATCGAGTTTTCGATTCCGAATTTCAAAGTGACATCGGCTTGTCCGCAGCCCTGACAACCGCCACCCATTTGGATAAACACCTGGTTGTCCTGCACGTTTATAAGGCTCACTACACCGCCATGTTCGGCAACCGAAGGATTGATTTCGGTGTCCAGCACGTGCTGCACGCGTTCTCGAATTTCCTCGCTCGAAGGCACATTGTCCCAAGCGGCGTCGGACACGGCTGGATCATCGGTGGCCAAGTGGGCTCGAATCGCGGCGCCGATCGACTTTCCGATCACTGGCCAATCGGCCTGTGCCGACTTGTTGATCGTGATCTGATCGTGCGAAATCACGACCCTTGTGATACCGTCGATCGCGAAGAGTCGTTGCGCCAGCGGCGAGCCTTCAGCCGCTTCTTTGCTAAGGAACGCAAACGACTTGTCGGGATAGACAGGCCGATCGACGGTGAATCGACACGTGGCGTCCGTGATCGGATCGCCGGTAATGGATATCTCAGCTTGTGACATGATTGGTGCTCCTATTGCGAACTTGGCAGTTATGTTGTTGGATTCTGGCTATCACATACCGAAATTCCAACCCCCTTGTTGGTTTTCAGAGGACCAAACTGGTCCTCGGTAGGCTCCGCTCAGCAGAACCATGATTCGGTCAACCGCGGTGGACGTTTTCGGGTCGGCTCGGTCAAGCCGATTTCGCCAACTGCTCTGCGATGCTTGTGCACACCGAATGCCAAACGTTTTACGCGTCCGAAGGTAACGGCCGCATCCTCGTCGGCAGTGCTGGCGCGTTCCACCTCGGCCGCGACCTCCGCCTGCAGCTCGTCCATCCGCGGATCGGGATGCGTCCACCGGTACGTGAAGGACGCCTGCTCCAGTCCGACCAGATGCGGTCTGATTGACGGTTCCGAAAGCAGCCCGCTCCCCGGCGGGATCAACAAACGAATGGAGTATTGCACGGGATCGATGTGGTCGATGAGCTTTTCCATCTCGACAAATTCCAGGACGTCAAGGTAATCGTCCAAAGTGGTCCAGGGTGTAAATGCGACAAGGGAAGGACGAAGCGCAATACCACACGAGCGCAGCAGACCCAAAGCGTCGGTCACATCGGCGCGTGTGTGGCCCTTTTTTAATGCCGTCAATACCGTGTCGCTCAGCGACTCGACCGCCGAGACCACAAAGAGGCATCCGAGCCGTGCGAGCTCGGGCAAGATCGTGCGATGTTTGAGCAGATGTTCCACCTTGGCCGTGAAGTCAAACGTCAGCCCAGAGAACTCGTCGTGCATGGCACGAACGATGCGCAGCGAATGCCCCGGCCCGTTTAGAAAATCGGGATCACCAAAGGTGATGTGTTCCGCGCCGGCGCGAACCAGACGCCGGATATCTTCTAGGACAATTCCTTTTTCAACGACGAAAAAACGCCCACCATAGACGGATGGGATCGGACAGTGAAGGCACAGATGCAGGCAGCCTCGGCTCGCCTCGACATAGCCTGCCAGATGCTGGTGTCCGTTGCGCTGCAGTTGGGCGTATTCTTTCAGTGGTGGCAGTTCCTCGCGACTGGGCACCGGGAAGGCCAGTCGCCGGAGAACGGGCTCCGACGATTTGTCGCGGCAGCCAACTTCGTTAATCGAATGGACCGAGCGCCCTTCCTCCAGAGCTTCGACCAGCTTGACCAGGGCTTCCTCGTACTCGCCCCCTACGATCGAGTCCGCACACGACTGGAGCAAGTATTCGGAATTTAGGGAGGCGTACAGTCCGTAAAAACAGATGTGACATCCAGGATTGATAGTCCGCACCCGTCGGGCCAGCTCGACGCCCAGCCGCAAAGCCGTGTGCATGGGCACACTGATGCCCACAAACCGCGCAGGGGCCACCCGACACACGTCGAGATTCTCCCGAGCAATGTCCAGCCCCCTCGGCGAGAAACCCGCGCGCTCGAGGAATCCCATGGGCGAAGCAATCCCGATCGGCTGGTGGCCCAGCTCGTAACAGGAGATTAACAGGATCGAACCTTGTTGACGCATCCGTTTGATGACTCCTAAGTGAATCGCTTCGCTCTAAGCGAGCTCAATGAGGACGTCGCTCCCTTTGACCGTAACGACAAAGCTTTTGACGTCGTTTCCAGCAGGGGGGCCGAGAACCTTGCCGGACGCGACGTTAAACTGAGCTCCGTGCAAGGGGCAAGTAACCTGGTCACCGACGAGCGCGCCTTCGCCCAGTGGTCCTCCGACATGCGTACACGTGTTCTCGATTGCATAGTATGTGCCGTCTACGTTGAACAAAGCAATAGTTTGACGTTCAGCTTCAACCACTTTACCCTCGCCGGGTGAGAGGTCGCCTGTCTGAGCGATTTTGACTGTCTTCGGCATGACAACTCCTTAACTGCTTTTCAACTTAATCGGCAGTTCGTGGATCTTCGCGGCTGTAATGAAATCGTTCTCGGATAGGCCGCCAATCGCGTGAGTCCACAGTTCGATCGCGACGCTTCGATAGCCGACCAAATGCAAGTCGGGGTGGTGGCCTTCGTCTTCGGCGAGTTCGGCGACCCGGTTGAAGAAGTCCATCGCTGCCATAAAGTGCTTGACCGTCCACTCGCGGCGAATCCGTTTGCCGTCTTCCGTCAGTTCCCAGCCAGGCAGATCCTTCAGCAGTCGCTCGGCCTCTTCGCGCGGGACCGGCGGGACGCCACCCTCACAAGGTTGGCACTTTTTTGCCTTCAATTCTTCGATTGTGCCGATACTCATGGTTATGCTCCTGTCAACAATGTTAAAAGGTTCTTTACAGCTTCTCCTACGAAGCCGCTTTTAGTTCCGCCAGGCGCTGAGCCTTCCCGACCAGTCGGTCCCAGTTGTCGGCTACTCCAGTTCTATGAACACGTCATCGCCTTCCAGGCTGACCGGAAAGCTCTTCACATCGTTGCGGGCCGGTCCGCCGAGGACCTTGCCCGACGTTGCGTCGAACTGCGCCCCGTGCAAAGGGCATGTTACTTCTTTGCCAATCAGCGCGCCTTCGCCGAGCGACCCACCAACGTGCGTACAGGTGTTCGCGATCGCAAAATACGTCCCGTCCACGTTGAACAACGCCAGGCTGACACCTTCGACGTCAACCGTCTTTCCCTCACCCGGTTGAAGCTCCGTGACGTCGGCGACTTTCACCGTCTTAGGCATGATTATCTCCTTGTGCTACAAGCGTCGCGTTTCAATGAATTGCTATTTTTATCCCAATACCGGTAACGATGGCTGCGGCGGCGCCGGCTGCGGCGGCGGCCGACTCGGTAAAGTGTTTGACCAGATTTTTTCGACCGGTACGAAACTTTCTTCGTGGCCCTCGCCTGCAATTGCTTCAAATACGTTTTGATATCTACGCATCGTGATTCTGACTCCCAAAGCCGCTATTGCTTGGCCAACGGCTCTTTCTTCTCGGTGATGACCTCGCACTTCAATGCCATCTCGGCATTCAACTCCGTGAAGTCCTTCCACTTCTCGGGAAGATTGTCTTCGAGGAAGATGGCTTCTACGGGACATTCGGGAACGCAAGCCTCGCAGTCGATGCACTCGTCCGGATGGATGTACAACATCTGTTCGCCCTCGTAGAAGCACTCGACAGGGCACACCACGACGCAGTCCGTGTATTTGCAGCCAAAGCAAGGCTCGGCGACAACGTGTGTCATCTTTGGTCTCCTGCGGTTTTGTTACGATTAAACCGGTCCATTTGTGTTCTTCGTAGCCGACCACCCTTCGGGCTAACCAGCTTTTGCAACGGCCCTTTGCACTTCCGATTTGATGCGATGCAAGATGGCATGGAGCCCGCGCATGCGAACCATTCCCAACGCTTCGACGAGTCCCAGTTCAGTCAGCAACGTCGGCTTCACCGCGAGCACTTCGGCCGGTGCCGCACCGAAAAGCGCGGCCACCAGCAAGCTGATAAACCCGCGCACCGTAGGAGCGTCGCGAGGCACATCGGCGTAAATCTCCACTTGGCCGTCGACCACCTCGACCCACATGTACACCGGGGTTTGGCACTCATGCACGCGGTTCTCGCCGGCGTCCCGTCGTGCTCGATAGCTTTCCGGCAGGTCCGGGAGCTCGTCGGAGAACTCAAGTAACGTCTCCAACCGGTCGCGCACATCCAGCTCGTCGAACTCTTGCTTGAGTTCCTCAAGTTTGTTTTTGCGGTTGGATGTTTGATCGATTACAAAGCTGTGCTCTTACGACTGCGTTATACGTTCTTCTCAATCGGCACGCCGACCAGGTTGCCCCACTCGGTCCACGACCCGTCATAGTTCTTCACGTTGTCGAAGCCCAGCAGGTACTTCAGCACGAACCACGTGTGGCTCGACCGTTCGCCGATCCGGCAGTAGGCGATGATCGTGTCGCCGTCTCGTGTCAAGCCGGCTTCGTTAAGGTAAATCTGCTCCAATTCCGCTTCCGACTTGAACGTGCCGTCGTCGTTGACCGCACGGGACCACGGAACGCTGGCTGCGCCGGGAATGTGGCCCGCGCGCAGCGCGCCTTCTTGCGGATAGTCGTCCATGTGCAACAACTCGCCCGTGTATTCGCCGGGCGAGCGCACATCGATCATCGACTTACCGGCGGCCTGATGCTGAAGCACCTCATCGCGAAACGCGCGGATGGAAAGGTCCGGATCTTTGGCCGCATAGGTGCCGCGCGGATAATCGGGATCGGGTTCGCGAACGAACTCACGACCGTCCAGCTCCCAACGCCTTCGGCCACCGTCCATGATCAAGCACTTTTCGTGACCGTACAGCTTGAACGCCCAAAGTGCGTAGCATGCCCACCAGTTATTCTTATCGCCGTAGAAAACCACGCTCGTGTCGTTGGAAATGCCCTTCGAGGCGCACAGCTCGGCAAACCTGTCTTTCGAGAGGTAATCGCGGATCGTCTGATCCTGCAGGTCGGTTTGCCAATCGATCTTCACTGCTTCGCGAATGTGCCCCTGCTGGTACAACAGGAGATCTTCGTCCGATTCCACGATGCGAAGGTTTTCATCCTGCCGATGCTCATCGACCCAATCGGTGCTCACGAGCAATTCGCTTTCGATCGATGTTGTAGACATGTTTCGCTCCTCCTATTTCAGGTTTCGAATGTGCCAACGCGTATGATTGAAAAAGGGGTCAGACCCTTTGCACGACAGAGATTCTTGCGTCATTTTGCGGCAACCGAGAGGGTCTGACCCCTTTTTCAAACACGTTCATACGGACACTCCTCACAATTCGGTTAAGCTCTGGCCGGCAAGTAAAAATCGCTCGACGTGCTCTCGCAC
>JAQBZS010000597.1 GCA_027622115.1 Planctomycetota bacterium
TCGCTGACTGCGACTCCACTCACCGGAGTCACCTTTCAAACGATCTCGCTCAACGACGTGAATCTGTTCGTTGGTGTGAATGGTGCCTTCTCCGAAACGAAGCGCATGATCTTCACCGGTTCTGGAACCGCACCGGTTCTCAGCCAGGCAGAGTCCGCGGCACCCACGCTGGTTGACGGCACGTTGACTTCCGGGAACTTCACCCTTTCGGACGGCGGTACCACGACGACCGACATCCCTTGGGCGGTCTCGGCCCGCGATATCCAAACGGCACTCAATGCGGCATCCGCCTTCGGGTCCGATCAGTTTTCCGTTGCTGATGGTCAGCAGCCGGGAAGCAAAGTCATCACCTATCTTGGCACCAGCGACCCCGCGCCTGTGTTGACGATGTCGACGACCGCTCCGACGCTTGTGAACGGTCGTTTGACGCCCGGTACATTCACTCTCTCGGGTACCGACGCAGGTGGATCGAAAACCACGACCGCTATCCCGTGGATGGTCTCGGCGAGCGAGATCGAAAACGCGCTCAACGCATCAGCGGCTTTCGGCAGTGATACCTTCAACGTCACTGACGAATTTGATACCGCGAAGGCCACTGGTTTCAGCGTGACGGGTGGAAATCTCGATTACGTTTCCGTGACCGAAACGGGCGGCCAATTGCGCAGTTGGATGGGGCTGGCCGCCGAGATTGGCGTGATGCAACCCCACGGGCTGCCCGCCGGATTCGAACTCGAAGCCCGTTCGCTGAACCTGTTGTACAACGGCCCGGACAAGACCACCGACACGCGAATCAACTGGGCGGGGGTGGCCGATCCCGTGCTCAGCAGCCGCCTGCGAAAGATCACCGGTACAACGAACATCTCGGTGGGCGGGACGCTGTCACTGAACGTCAACGACATGGTCACGGGAGTCGGGACGTTCGACCTCACGAAGTCGTCCGGCTTGACGATCGATGACGGTGCAATCGAGCTGACCAATGCGTCCGAGCTGCTGATCCAATTGTCGGACATGGAATTGTTTGTGGGTGTTGACGGTCCAGCAACCGCAGACGGTGCTGTTGGCTTCTCCGTCAACGACGCCAACTTCGACATCGCGATCGTCCGCGAAGACGCCGCCGCAGCAGCACCGCGCACATGGGTTGGTCTGGCCGGCAGTATTGGCAGCATGTTGCCCGTTGGCCTGCCGGGTGGCGTCGAGATTCGCGTCAACGACCTCGACGTGCTTTACAACAGCAAGGCCAGCGACGATAGCCAACTCAATTGGGAAGCACTGTCCGACCAAGACGGAGACGAGTTCGGGCTGGACAAGACTCGACTGACCGAACTCGACGACGCGATCGACTTCAGTGTCGCCGGCATGATGTTGGTTTCGATCGAGAGCTACATCTATGTCAGCGGCGCGATCGCCCTCGAGAAACGATCGCTGGATGCCCTGACCGCAGGTTCCTCGACTCCCGTTGCGATGTCGGTGCTGACCTTCGGTGCGAAAGATCTGCGAGCCTTTGTCGGCTCCGGTAACGCCGATCTCGATGACAACGGCATTGTCGACGACGTTGATGACTTGGACGAAAACGCGATCGGCGTTGGGCTGACCATCGAGGATCTGGCCCTGACATTGATGAAGCCGACCGCGGCCGCGTCGACGAAGAGTTACTTCGCATTGGCGGCGAGCGGCAGTGCCGAGTTGATCGGTGTCGACGACGTGGGCTTGGTTGGTCGCTTGAACGTGTCGATCAACCGAGGTCGAGACACATCGCTGGCGACGCCTTCCGACGAACCGGCGATCGACTTCGCCGCGAGTGCCGCCGCCAGCGCGGATTACGGCGATGCTTCCGGACTCAAGGTTCGCACGGGGCCGGGTGCGGACGACTCGACGATTATTGGTTTCGACGACGACACTCTTGAAGTCACGGGGTACGTCAGTCTCAGCATTTCCGAGTTCGTGCATGCGTCCGGAAAATTCGCGTTCGAGAAGAGTGGCAGCCCGCAAACGGTGACGCTGGTTGATGAAACCCAAGTCGACGACGTGTCGATTCTCAAGATCGGTGCCAGCGATGTGAACGTCTTCGTCGGTTCCGGTGGACCCTATTTCCAAGACAACAGGCACCCCGATCCGACCGACCCCACCAACACCGACGCGGCGCTCGATGGTGGAGATGGTGTCATTGATGACTTCGATACACCAGATGCCGATGGTGCGACGGGCGTGGTCTTGACGGTTGATGAATTTGGTTTGGCATTGTTGCGATCGCAAACCGCGACGAGCAGTTTTTACGCTCTGACGGCTGCAGGCTCCGCCGAATTGGTGGGCGTCGAAGGAGTCACACTCACCGCGGATAACTTGTTGATTCAAGCCAATGGCGGCGACACCGGCGCGGTGGACTTGCCGGCGACGTTTGGAACCGACGGCCTCGCCGTGCCGACCAGCGACACCACATCCGTTTCGCTCAAGTACGACTCCGCTATTCTCAGTGCCAGCGGTACGATCACGCTCGGCATCAATGACAATGTCGAAATCAGCGGCAATGTCGCGATCAGCAAGGGCGGCACGGAGACAGCAACACTCGACGATGGTTCCACCAAGGAAGTCTCGGTCGTTACGGTCGGCGGCAGTGATCTCAGTGCGTTTCTGGGTGCGGACGGCAAAGGGATTTCTGTCACCGGCGCGGAATTCGGTCTGGCGTTGGTGACGCCGGTCGATGAACGGGACAGCAGCCGGTACTACGGACTCACCGCGAGCGCCGAGTCGGCCGGGCTCGTGGGCATTGACGGTATCGACCTCAGCGTGGCCGACGTTGCCGTGCTGGTAAACGGCGGCACCGACGCGACCGTTCCGAACCGTGTCGTCGATTTCCGTGCGGGTGATTTGGATCATGACACGGACACGACCGGTGTCACGCGAATCTCGACCGGATCGGCTGCGGACAACTTCGTGGACTTGGCGGTTTCCGAGAAAGTGATCAAGGCATCGGGCGATGTCACCGTCAACTTGCTGAATGGTTTGGTGACGCTGAGCGGTACGGTGGCCGTCAAAGTGAACCAGCAGGAAATCGTGCTCAACGACGACACCACTCTGGATGCCAACGCGCTGGAAGTTGGCGTGTTCAATGCCACCGCAGCAATCGACCTCGAACCGAGCAATCCGGACAACAACAACGTGATACTCAGTGGCGTGACCCTGGGATTGGCTTACTACACACCGGACACAACCGACGCGACTGACAAACGCAGTTGGTTGGGCCTGAAGACGTTCGGGGGCGAAGTCGCCGCTGGAAGTCAGGGCTTCACGATCGGTGCATCAGACATCGCCGTGAGCTTGAACAAGGGCTATGGAAAACTCGGCACCGTTGAAAACACGACGGTCGTGGACTTCACCGAGTTCGATGACGGAGCGGTCTTGGTAGATACCGGCGGGTTCAGTGATGAGCTGGATGAGCCGATCACCGTGCGGCTCGACTTTGATGACGAAGTCGAATCGCTGTCGGCCGAAGTGGATCTCGTCATCGGCGACTATTTCTTCGCCCACGGGAATTTCTCGTATTCAAGCGGCGGGACGAAAACAGTCACGTTGGCGGATGGAGCCGATACCGCGAGTACTGCCAACGTGACGGTGACGACGTTGGGCGTGAGCGACGCGTCTGTGTTTGTCGGCAACAACGGCCCGTACCAACAAATGGACGGGATGCTGAATCCGAATGCGGCAGGTTTCTCGCTGTCCGGTGTGGATTTTGTGCTGGTGCGAATGACGGAAGTTGTGACGTCCGGCACGCCTCGGAAATGGGATGCGATATACGCCGAGGCTTCGTCGGCTCAGCTCGTTGGCATCAGTGGTTTCACGCTCGGCGCGAAATCCATCCTCGTGCAGATGAACACGGCCGCAACTGACGGCAGCGTGGTCGACTTCACGCAGAGTGACCTGGACGGCAACGCCGATGGCAAGCTGACGATTGATGCCGGCGATCAAATGCTGGACATCGACTTCAGCTCCAAGATGCTGCAAGTCAAAGCCGACGTTGAACTGGCGATTGATGAATATGTCTTCGTGAGCGGGACGGTGGCCTTCAAGAAGGGCAGCACGGCCACCGCCACGTTGAGTGACGGCATCACGAAGGAAGTTTCGGTCATGACCGTGGCAGCCAGCGACGTGGACATCTTCGTGGGCGTCAACGGTCCGGCTGATGAAGACGGTGCCATGGGGTTGTCGATCGAGAATGTCGAGTTCGGCATGGCGTTGCTCAAGCCCACCGCGGCGGGCGACATGAGCAGCTACTACGGATTGCAGGCCACGGCCGACAGCGTGGGCTTTGTGGGTCTGGATCCTGGGACGCTTCAGCTCGAACTCAAAGGGCTGGACATTCAAGTGAATGGCGGCACCGACAAGACGAAACCCGGTCGAGTTGTGAACTTCGCTCTGGGCGATCTGGACCAGGACGGTGACCAGGATGGCGTGACCTCGATCGATACCGGGTCCGCAGATGGGATCGACTTGGCGTTCACGTCGAAGTTGATCAAAGCGTCTTCGGCCGACGCAGTCTTGACCGTTTCCAGCTTCGTGCAGATTCACGGGGGATTTGCCTTCTCGAAGTCCGCTGATCAAGTGGTGACGCTGTCCGATGGGAAATCGAAGAACGTCAACGTGACGACGTTCGGCTTCGACAACGTGGACGCCTTCGTCGGAGCCGGTCCGTACTTCGTGGACCTCGACAACGACGGACTCGCAGACGCCGACCCGAATCCGGACGCGGCTGGGCTGTTGTTGAAAGGCGGCAAGTTGGCCGTGGCGTTGTTCAAGCCCACCAGCAAAACCGACACCAGCAGCTATTACGCGGTCAGTGCGTCGCTGGAATCGATTGAAATGCCGGGTCTGGATCTCGGCACGTCCGACGCCTTCATGGGGCGCGGCTACCGCATCGACGTCAACGGCGGTTCGAACGACACCGCGGTCGACTTCACCAAACTGCCGGGCGGCAAACTCACCGTTCAGACCTCGACCGACGGCAGTGTCGACTTTGATTATTCGTCGACTTTGCAACGCGCGTCGATCGAAAGCGCCACCCTCAACATCGGTGATTACGTCTATCTGTCCGGTGGATTCTCCTTCACGCGGCAGCAGGGTTTGAATGTTCGACTTGAGGGCCAAACTTCACAAGTTGCCGTCGATGCCTATGCGTTCGGTGCCGGCAGCGTGGACATGTTTGTCGGCAGCGGACCGTACTTCGAAGACAACAGCGGCACGCCCGATCCACTCAACCCCGGCAAGAACCTCACCATCCCGGACGGTGTGATTGATGCGTTCGACACACGCAGCGAAGACGCCGTGGG